>NZ_JAEMSG010000051.1 GCF_016462945.1 Mycolicibacterium sp.
ACCGCCTCGAGGCCGACAATCAGCGGGCGTTCGCCAAGGCCTACGAGGGCCATCCGCACTTCTTCGTCCCGCATGTGGTCGGTAGCGCACCGAAGGTGATGGTGAGCGAGTGGACCGAGGGCAAGTCGATGGCGGAGATCATCCGCAAGGGCACACCCGATGAGCGCGACCTTTGCGGTACAAGGCTTTTCGAGCTGACCTTCGATGCGCCCGCCCGCGTCGGCATGATGCACGGCGATGCCCACCCCGGCAACTTCATGCTCGCCCCCGACGGTCGGATGGTGGTTATCGACTTCGGCGCGGTGGCGCCGCTGCCCGATGGCCTGCCCGTGGAGATGGGCATGATGATCCGGCTGGCCCGCGACAAGAATTACGACGAGCTGCTGCCGACCATGGAGAAGGTGGGCTTCATCCGCGGCGGCGACCAGTTACAGGTCGAGGTCGTCGACGAGATACTGGCCCAATACGTCGAGCCCGTGCAGGTGCCGGTGTTCCACTACACCCGCAGGTGGCTGCAGGGTCATGCCGCGCAGAACATGGAACGCGCGCCACAGCAGATCAAGGTGGCCCGCCAGATGGACCTGCCCGCGAGCCTGGCGATCCCGCTGCGGGTGATCGGCTCCACGGTCGCGATCTCGTGCCAGCTGGACTGCCACGTGCCGGTCGCGTCGATGGCCGAGGAACTGATCCCCGGCTTCGCGTCGTAAGAACGCGTCGTTCAGTCACCGCTGTAAATGCAACCTTGACAAAGCAACCGTTGTAAACGCATCATTTACACAGTGGAGATTAGGGACAGCGCCCGCAGGCACGACATCGCGGACGCCGACATGCTCCACGCGTGGCGCAACCAACTGCGCTACGTGTTGCTGGAATACAACGGTGAATTTCAGTACCTGGTGATTGGTCCAGCACGCGACGGCGCGATGCTTGAACTCGTCATCCCAACCAACGAGCCGGAGCGAATCATTCACGCGGACAAACTCCGGCCGAAGTTCTACAAATACCTCCAGTGAGGTGGTGATCAACATGGCGAACAAAGTGAAAAACGAGCAAGACCTCGATGCATGGCTCGACTCGATCGAGCCTGATCCGGCCGATGCCCGCGATGCGACGAACATCCGGCGGATCATCGCGGCCAACGAGGCACTGAGTGCGGCCGACGACGAGCTCCGCGCTGCAGTCGTATCGGCCAGGGCCGCCGGCGATACGTGGGACGCCATCGGTGTGGCGCTGGGAACATCCCGGCAAGCCGCATATCAGCGATTCGGGAAATCCATTCCGTAATCGCGCCACTCCCCCACCTCAGCCCCAGCTGGAATCTAAACCCAGGAGACCCGCCGTGCCTTCCACCAACTCACTTGCACCCAATCCGGACGACGAGTCTCCGCACCCGCCGGGCGTCGAGCCGTTCTGGAATGAGAGCTGGTACTTCGACGGTGTGAGCGCAGACCCCGAGGTTGGGGTGTACGTGCGGCTCGGCAATGTGCCCAATCAGGGCAGCTGCCTCTACACGGTGGCCGTGGTGCGCCCGGGACAGCCGGTGGTGATGGTGACCGATTACGCCGGGCCCTCCCCCGTGCTCGAGGATCGACGCCAGATCGTCCATGGCGCCGACTACGAGGCCGTCCAGGAGTGCGTGACCCGGCTGGCCGATTACCGGATCCAATTCTCTGGTGCGGCACAGCAATACAACGATGCCATCGACGTCCTGCGCGCCGAGCCCGGAACGCACGCGTCGTTGACACTGGATCTGCACTGGATCACCGACGGCGAACCGTATGCGTGGCAGGCATTAACCCGCTACGAAATCCCCTGCCACGTGCAGGGAACCGTCGTCATCGACGGCGAGACGATCGCGGTGTACGGGCCCGGCCAGCGCGACCACTCGTGGGGAACGCGAGACTGGTGGGCCAATGACTGGATGTGGTCGGCATTTCACCTCACCGACGGCACCCGGATCCACGCGGTCGCGCTGCCGGACGTCCCCGACTTCGCGATCGGCTATATCCAGACCGGCGGCGAGATCACCGAACTCACGCAGGGATCGGCGACGCATCAGAAGTCAAAAGACGGCCTGGTGTCCTCGGCCGTACTGCGCCTCGGCGATCCGGCCGACCCCCTCGTCGTGCACGTGACCCCGCGCGGGTTCGGACCGCTGCGCCTGGAGGCACCCGATGGCCGCGTCACGCACTTCCAGCGCGCGATGGCCGACTTCCGCACCGCCGACGGTCGCAGCGGTGTGGGCTGGATCGAATGGAATATCAACCAGCACTAGGTTTCAGGCCGCGATCTCCTCTTTGCGCGGCCGGCCACGCGGACGCTTACGCGCCAGCACCGCGCCACCCTCGATGATCTCCCCACCCCACACACCCCACGGTTCGGCGCGATCCAGTGCTGCGCTCAGGCATTGACGCCGGATCGGGCAGTCGCCGCACAGCGTCTTGGCCCGTTCGAGTTCGGTCGGGTGCTCAGAAAACCACAGTTCGGGATCGCGACTACACGCCAGCATGATCATTTCCTTCCTGTGGTGTGGATTGGGCACAAAAAAGGCCACGGACTTTTTGTCCGTGGCCTGGGGATTTTCTGCGTGCGCTAGCAGACGCTCCTGTCCACGGACGGATGAGCGGCGGCGTGATGCGCAACGCGACAGAACAGCATGGCATCAGGCTAATGCGGGGGCCGGATCGGGCACAACTGATTTAAGGCAGGGGGACTTCAGCGGACTAAGTGCTATCGTGTAGCACATGGAGCAGATCGGGGTGCGGGAACTCCGCCAGAACGCGAGCCAGTACCTCAGCCGGGTCGCAGCTGGCCAGGAGTCGATCGAGATCACTGACCGCGGCCGGCCCATCGCCCGTCTCGTTCCGATCACCAACGATGACTGGGCGAACATGATCGCCGCCGGCGAAATCGCTCCAGCCGATCCCGACATCGATATCCGCGACGTCGAACCCCTGGCCGTTGACATCAGCGCCTCCGAGGTTCTGCGGGAACTTCGAGAGCACGAGCGTTGAAGACTTATCTCGATACCTCTGCACTGATCAAACTCGTTGTTGCAGAGCATGAATCACCGGCCCTTCGGGCCTACCTCGGTGAGCTTCCCACCGACACGTTGTTCACGGCAGCACTCACCCGCACCGAACTGATCCGCGCGGCCCGCCGCATCAGTGCAACCGCCGTCACCGAGGCACGCCACGTTCTCGCCGGCCTCGCCACCGTGAACCTCACGGCCACGCTCCTGGATGCCGCCGCCAACCTCGATCCACCATTGCTGCGCAGCCTCGACGCCATCCACCTGGCCGCCGCCCAGCGCGCCGGCGCCGAACTGCGTGCCGTGATCACCTACGACGCCCGAATGTCCGACGCGGCAAGGGCTCTCGCGATACCCGTCGTCGGACCGAGCTGAAACCACGCCGAGCTAGTCGGCGGCGGGCACCGCAACCTGCTCGGCGGGCTCGTCGGTGTGCAGCAGCTCGCGCACACTCTCCCGCGTGCCGTACGGCCGCAGCATCGTCGACGCCGGGCGGGGCCGGACTTTCAGCGGCCACCAGAACCACCGGCCCATCAGCGCGGCGATTGATGGCGTCATGAATGACCGCACGATCAGGGTGTCGAAGATCAGGCCGATTCCGATGGTGGTGCCGATCTGGCCCAGGACCATCAGTTCGCCAAAGATGAAGCCGCACATGGTGAATGCGAAGACCAGCCCGGCGGCGGTGACTACCGAACCGGTACCCGCCATCGTCCGGATGAGGCCCGTGTTCAGACCCGCTCCGATCTCCTCCTTGAACCGCGAGATCACCAGCAGGTTGTAGTCCGACCCCACCGCCAGCAGGATGATGATGGCCAGCGCGAGCACGATCCAGTACAGCTCGATGCCCAGCAGGTGCTGCCAGATCAGCACCGACAGCCCGAACGAGGCGCCCAGCGACAGCACGACCGTGCCCACGATGACCAGTGCGGCAATCACGCTGCGGGTGACGAACATCATGATCAGCAGGATCAGGCTGGCCGCGGCGATGACGACGATGATCAGGTCGTAATTCGCCATATCCCGGGCATCCTTGAAGCCCGACGCCGTGCCGGCGATGAAGATACTCGACCCGGCCAGCGGGGTGCCCTTGACAGCCTCTATCGCGGACTGCCGAATCGGGTCGATGTGGGAGATGCCTTCAGGCGTAGCCGGATCGCCCTCGTGGGTGATGATCATCCGTGCGGCGTGGCCGTCCGGGGACAGGAACAGCTTCATACCGCGCTTGAACTCGGAGTTGTCGAACACCTCCGGGGGGAGGTAGAAGGTGCTGTCGTCCTTGGATTCGTTGAAGGCCCGGCCCATCGCGTCGGAGTTCTTCAACGCCTCCGCGGACTGCGCGAGCAACCCGGCCTGGGTGGCCGCGTTGGTCTCGGCGAGCGCCTTATTGCGCTCCTGGATGGCGATCTGCTCGGGGATCAGCGCCAGCAGTTGGGGCTGTAGGGCGTTGAGCTTGTTCAAGCTTGCGGTGACCTGACCGAACTGATCGGAGAGCTTATCGACACCGTCGAGGGCGTCGAATATCGATCGCAACGCCGCGCACACCGGGATATCGAAACAGTGCGGCTCCCAATAGAAGTAATTGCGCAACGGCCGGAAGAAGTCGTCGAAGTTGGCAGCCTTGTCGCGCAGGTCCTTGACCGTCTCAAAGGTCTCCTCGAAAGCGGTGACCTGTTCGTCGGTGGCGGCGGCGGCCTGCTGCTGCAGACCGTACTGCTGCTGCAGCAGCGTGATCGAGTTCGAGATCTCCGCGACCTGCTTGACCAGATCATCCGCGCGAGCCTGCTGGAAAGGCAGGTTCTCGATCTGGCTCGAACTCTGGATGCTCATCTGGAAACCCAGCGACGTGTTATCGAACGGGGTGCCCAACGGCCGGGTGATCGACTGCACCATCGCCACCCCCGGCGTGTGTGCGACCGCCTTGGCGAGCCGCTCCAGCACGATCATGTTGGCCGGGGTGCGCAGATCGCGGTCGGTCTCGACCATTAGTATTTCCGGGTTGAGTCGGGCTGCCGAGAAGTGCCGTTCGGCCGCGGCGTAGCCGACCTTCGCCGGTGCCCAGTCCGGCTGGTACCGGCGGGCGTCGTAGTTGGTCTTGTAGCCGGGCAGGGCGAGCAGACCGATCAGTGCCACCGCGATCGACGCCACCAGGATGGGCCCGGGCCAGCGGACGATCGCGGTGCCGATGCGCCGCCAACCCCGGGTCCGCATGGCCCGTTTGGGGTCGAACAGTCCGATGTGGCTGCCCATGGTGATGACCGCGGGCGTCAGGGTCAGCGAACCGATGAGGGTGACCAATACGCCGATACCGGCCGGGATGCCCAGGCTCTGGAAGTACGGCGTGCGGGTGAAGCGCAGACAGAAGACCGCGGCGACGACGGTCAGGCCCGAGCCGACGATCACATGCGCGGTGCTGCGGTACATCGTGTAGTAGGCGGCCAGGCGATCCTCACCGTTCTGGCGCGCCTCCTGGTAGCGGCCCAGCAGAAAGATCGCGTAATCCGTTGCGGCCGCAACGCAGAGCAACGTCAGCAGGTTGGTCGCATACGTCGACAGCGGGATGACGCCGACGTGCCCGAGGAAGGCGACCACGCCGCGGGCAGCGGCCACCTGGATAGCGACCGCGACCAGCGTGAGCAGAGCGGTGACGATGGAGCGGTAGACGATCAGCAGCATCAACCCGATCACCCCGAAGGTGAGCGCGGTGACCTTGATGTGGCTGTTCTCCCCCACCGAGAACTCATCGGCGACCAATGCTGCCGGGCCGCTCACGTACGCCTTCAGCCCGGCAGGCGACGGCGTGTCGGCCACGATCTTGCGGACGGCGGTGACGGATTCGTTGGCCTCGCTGCTCCCGGCGTCACCGGTCAGGTAGGCCTGGATGAGAGCAGCCTTGCCGTCGTTGCTCTGCGACCCCGCCGCCGTCAGCGGATCGCCCCAGAAGTACTGGACATGCTGGACGTACTCGGTGTCAGCCTGCAACGCCGCGACCAGCACGTCAGCGAAGCGGTGGGCCTCGGCACCCAACGGCTTATCGCCTTCGAGCACGATCGTGATCAAGCTGTCGGAGTCGTACTCGCCGAACACCTGTCCCACCCGCTTGGCCGCGATCAGCGACGGCGCGTCCTTGGCGCTCTGTGCGACGTTGTGGATGCGCCCGACCTCTTCCAGCGGCGGAATCAGGGCGTTACTCGACGCGGCCAGCGCCAGCCAGATGATGGCGATCGGGATGCAGAGTGTGCGGATCAGCCGCGGGATGCGGGGCTTTGCGCCGTGGCCGGTGCTCATCCGGACTTGTCCAGACAGTAGGTGTAGGCACCGGGGTCGTTCGCGACGCGCTCGGTTTTGACTACGCCGTCGACGGTGATGCGGCAGCCCAGGGTGCTGCCGTCACCCTGAGCCGAAATGTTGACCAACACCGCAGGCGTTGTCGTGGTGTCGTCGTAGATCCACGGCAGCGATGCGTTGTCGACGCGCTGCGGGGTGGCGTTGACGTCCAGATAACTGATCGTGGCTCTCGCGCCCGGCTCACCGAAGACCTCGAGTTGGACGCGTTTGGGGTTGAACGGCACGATCTGATCGGCGGCGCCGCCGGGGGTCTTGGCGGTGTAGTTCGCGCCGAAGTATCCGTGCAGTCGGTAGACGGCGAAGCCGGCGAGTGCGAGGACCGCGATCGTCACCCACACCAGCCATCCGCGGGCCAACTGCCGGCTGATCGAACCCCGTTTCACCTGCCTCCGATCGCCCGCGGTCACTAGTTAGGCGAGCTTACGGCTTCCGGTGGCGGGGATTGCGAGCAGGGCGGGGGCTACTTGCGGGCGCTCACCAACGCCAGGACGTCAGCGCCGAACTGCTCGAGCTTGCGCGCGCCGATACCGGGGATGGCCACCAGGGCGGCGTCATCGCCGGGCAACGACTCCGCGATCGCGATCAACGTGTTGTCGGTGAACACCACATACGCCGGAACGCTGAGTTCCTTCGAGATGCGCAGCCGCCATTCCTTGAGTTGGGCCAGCAGTTCGTCGTCGATATCCACCGAGCAGGTTTCGCAGCGGCGCAACATGATCGCCGGTGCGGCGGTGAGCACGGCATTGCAGACGCGGCAGCGCGGAGTGGCACCGCGCTGGCGGCGCGGTTTGTTCGGCTCGGGCTGAGCCTGGGTCTGCGGCGCGATGCCGTTGAGGAACCGCGACGGACGCCGACCCTGGCGACCACCGGCATTGCGGGCCAGCGCCCAGCTGAGCTCCAAATGCATTCTGGCGCGGGTGATTCCGACATAGAGCAGCCGACGTTCCTCTTCGACGGCCTCGCTGTCGGGGCCGTGGGCCAGGGCGTGGCTGATGGGCAGGGTGTTATCGGCCAGGCCGACCAGGAACACCGCGTCCCACTCCAGACCTTTGGCGGCATGCAGCGAGGCCAGTGTGACGCCCTGCACCACCGGTGGGTGGCGGGCATCGGCGCGCAGTTTCAGCTCGGCCACCAACGCGAGCAGTTCGAGCTCGGGGTTGGCGGCCACCTCGTCGTCGACCAGTTCGGCCAGTGAGGTCAGGGCTTCCCAGCGCTCCCGGGCTTTGGCGCCCGCCGGCGCCTCGGCGGTCAGGCCGAGGGGCTCGAGAAGTTCACGCACCACCGCCGGCAGTTCACCGTCGGTGCCCCGGTCGGCGGCGCGCTGCAGCGCCACCAGCGCCTGGCGGATCTCCTGGCGGCTGAAGAACCCCTCGCCGCCGCGGACCTGGAACGGGATACCCGCCTCGGTCAGCGCCTCCTCGTACACCTCGGACTGGGCGTTGATGCGGTAGAGCACCGCGGTCTCCGAGGCCGGGGTGCCGGCGGCGATGAGCTTGGAGATTTTGCGAGCCACCGCGGTGGCCTCGGCGGTCTCGTCGGGGTGCTCGGTGAACTTCGCCTCCGGCCCGGGCGGGCGCTGGCCGATGAGATGCAGCTTGGATCCGGCCATCCGGCCGCGCGCGGCACCGATCACCCGGTTGGCCAGTGACACCACCTGCGGGGTGGAGCGGTAGTCGCGCTCCAGGCGCACCACGGTCGCCTCGGGGAATCGACGGGAGAAGTCCAGCAGGTAGCGCGGCGAGGCCCCGGTGAAGGAGTAGATGGTCTGGTTCGCATCGCCGACGACGGTCAGATCGTCACGATCGCCGAGCCATGCGTCGAGCACCCGCTGCTGCAGCGGGGTGACGTCCTGGTACTCGTCGACCACGAAGCACCGGTAGCGGTCGCGGAACTCGCTCGCGATGGCGGCGTCGTTCTCGATGGCGGCGGCGGTGTGCAGCAGCAAATCGTCGAAGTCCAGCAGGGTTCGGCCGTCGCGGTTGGCCTTGAGGGTTTCGTAGCCGGCATAGATGGCGGCCACCTTCTCGGCGTCGAGTGGAATGTCGCGGCTGATATCGGAGACTGCCTTGGCGTAGCCCTCGGGGGTGATCAGTGACGCCTTGGCCCATTCGATTTCCCCGGCGAGGTCGCGGACGTCGTCGGTACTGACCTGGAGCCGGGCCCGGTTGGCAGCCTGGGCGACGACGGCGAACTTGCGGTCGAGCAGTTCCCAGCCGGTGGAGCCGACCACCCGCGGCCAGAAGTACTGCAGTTGGCGGCGCGCCGCGGCGTGGAATGTCAGGGCCTGGACCCCGCCGACGTCCATCACCCGCAGCCGGCTGCGCATCTCCCCCGCCGCCCGGGAGGTGAACGTCACGGCCAGCACCTGACCGGCGGCGACGTGACCGTCGGCGATCAGGTGGGCGATGCGGTGGGTGATGGTGCGGGTCTTGCCGGTACCGGCCCCGGCCAGCACGCAAACCGGCCCGCGGGCGGCCAGGACGGCTTCGCGCTGTTCGTCGTCGAGACTGACCAGATGGTCAGCGGCTACCGGCATGGCGACCATCTTCGCAGTAGGGACCGACGACCCTGGGTTATCTTGGATGCCTTATGACGCAATCCCAGCTCACGATGTACACCACGGTGTGGTGCGGCTACTGCAAGCGGCTCAAGATCGCCATGAAAGCCTCCGGCATCTCGTTCACCGAGGTCGACATTGAGCACGATCCGGCCGCCGCCGAGTACGTGATGAACGTCAATGGCGGTAACCAGACCGTGCCGACGATCGAGTTCCCCGACGGCACCGCCATGAGCAACCCGTCGATCGCCGATATCAAGGCCAAGCTCGGGGTCTAGGTTCCTGCGCTCTGGCCACCCCTTTGCCGCGAGCAGACGCAAACTCGCACAAATCGGGGCCCGATAGTGCGAGTTTGTGTCTGCTCGGCGGGGAACGGAACACGCATCAGTCCGACACGGTCACCTCATCGCGTCCGCGCCGGAACAGCACCAGCACGATGACGATCGCCGCCACGGGTATGAGCACCATGGTCAGATTCAGCACTTGCGCCGCATCGAGGATGCTTGAGGTGGCCTCGGAGATCACCACCGCAGTGCTCGCGGGATCTGCTATCGCAGCGGCCGACTTCCCAGTGGTCGTGGTGGTGCGGAGAATGTCACCGGCCTGATCGAGACTGATACCGGCAGCGGCCAGTGTCGCGCCAGAGTCGCGGACGAACAGGATGATGCCGAATATCGAGAACAGCGCCGCACCAAACCCGTAGAAGGTTCCGCCCACCGACGCTTTCACCGCCGAGACCACGCCACCGAGATTCGCCGGTGCGCTGGACATCATCACCGTGGTCTGCGGCGTCCCCAGGATCGCGCCACCGAGGATCGTCAGCGTGATCACCGCCCCCACAACCACAATCGGGGTGTCGATCCGGAACGACAGCCGTGCTAACACGCTCACCGCCAACACCGCCAGGCCCGCAACGACCACGGCGCAGTTCCCGAAGCGCACTGCGGCGCGGCCCGCCACCACGGCAGCCAACGCGGACACCAGCGTTGCCGGGATGAGGAGCAATGAGAGTTCCCACGTCGTCAGGTCGCGCACGACGACGAGGTAGAAGGTGACCATGGTCATCGATCCGCCCTGCACCAGATTGTTGGCCGCACCTGCGCTGACCACGGCGTTGAATCGGGGCGAATCGAAGATCCGCATATCCAGCGCCGGATCGTTACAGCGCAGCTCCCACCACACGAACCCGACGCCGGCCAATACGCCGATCAGGATCGGAATCAGCGCCGAGAGGTTCACCCCACTCTGAAACTGGGAGATGCCGTAGGTGACGCCGATGAGCGCGGTGGCCACCAGCAACAGTCCGGCGATATCGATCCTGTGGTGCGAACTCACCGTCTCCGGAACATAGCGAACGGTGATCACCACGACCAGGACTGCGAGGACGGGTGTGACGAGAAGCCCACTGCGCCAACCGATGTGCTCAGCCAGTAGGCTACCCACGGTCGGTGGCAGCACACCGAAGACGTAGACCACGGCAAGATACTGGGCGATCGCGCGCGCGCGGCGTTCGCGAGGAAAGACCGCATTGATGATGGACAGCGACAGCGCACTCAGGAATGCGAACGCCACCCCGATGCAGGCTCTGGCGATCAACATCACAACCGTGTTGGGGGCGAGTGCGCTGAGGAGCCCGAAGGCGACGGCGCCCCAGGCGCCGGCGACGAACATCCGTTTCATGCCGTACCTGTCGCCCAGCACGCCTGCGCCGAGCACCGAGGCGGCCAGGGTCAGGGTCGCCAGCGAGGATACGAAGATGTTGGTGCCATTTGAGAAATCCAGGCCATCACGGACGATGGAGATATTGGCCGCCAGGATTCGCAGGTCGCCGACCGCGACCGCGGTGCCCAGACCCATCGCCACCGTCGTCATCACGGCCGCGAACCCGGTGACTCCCTGCTGCGGCACCGGGGGAATGCTAATGCCGCGTGCCGAGATAGATGGTGGCGGCGGACTTACCTCTGGTGAGGGGGTTATCGAACCAGACCTGGGTGGCCTCGACGTCGGTGAAGACGGTTCCCAGCAGCGCGATGAAGTCACCGTCGGGAGGATCGTCGGACCACAGGGCGAAAGTGCCGCCCGGTGCGAGGTGGAACGACACTGATCGCAGGCCGGCGTGGGTGTAGAAGTCGGCATGCGGATCGTGCAGCAGGTGCGTCGGCGAGTGGTCGATATCAAGCAGGATCGCATCGAAGGTCCGGCCGGGGGTTTCCGGATCGAAGCCCGCGGTACCGGTCGCGGCGGCGAAGAAATCTGCGCACGCAATCGTCACCCGATCATCGGCAGCCAGGCCAACGGTATCGGGCAGTAGATCGCACTGTTGCCAGTCGATCACCGCATCGGAGTATTCGATGACCGTCAGCGTCCGTACCCGAGGGTCCCGGAGGGCTTCTTGCGCGGTGTAGCCCAGGCCGAGACCGCCGACGACCACGTCCAGGACTTCACCCGGCGTGCGCGCCAGAGCGATGCGCGCCAATTCTTTTTCGGCGACGGTGAACAGGCTGGACATCAGATGCTCGTCATCGAGTTTGACTTCGAAAACATCGGCTTGCACCGTCGGATCGAATCGACGCCGCAGGCTGATCACGCCCATCGGCGTCTGCTGCCAGCCCAACTCCTCGAAACGTGCACTCACTGAAGCGACACTAGCGGGATGGTTAGGCTGCTCCCATGCCTCGAATCACCATTGCCTGCTCGCTCATCTATATCGCGCTCGGCCTGGGCGGCTTCTTCCTCACCGGAGCCATCCACAAGACCGCCCTGATACCGACCTATATCGGCACCGCCCTGCTGATCCTCGGCCTGCTCGCCGGTAACGAGAAACTGCGCATGCACGTCATGCATGCCGCGCTCCTGATCGGCTTGCTGGCCCTGCTGGGCACCGTCAGCTCGCTGTTCAAGCTGCCGGCGGCAATCGACGGCACCGCGGCGCGCCCCGGCGCCGTTTTCGCCCAGGCCGCCACGGCGATCCTGTCGGTGATCTACCTCGCCCTCGGGGTGCGCTCGTTCATCGCAGCCAGGCGCGCCCGCTCCGCCTGACTACTGCTCGGCGTACGCCCAGGACTCAATGATCTCCCGGGCGATCGAGATCGAACCGGGCAGCAGCAGCCGCGAGGTTGACTCGCTGCTCCAGTCGCCTTCTTCGAGTGCGGCGCGCACCTCGGCGCGGGTGAACCAGGCCGCTTCGGCGATCTCACCGTCGTTGAAGGCGAAGTCCTGATCCGGATCACCGAGGGCGTGGAAGCCGATCATCAGTGACCGCGGGAACGGCCAGGGCTGACTTCCGAGGTAGCGCACATCACGGACCTCGAGTCCGATCTCCTCGGCGATCTCGCGCACCACGCAGGACTCGAATGATTCGCCGGCCTCGACGAAACCGGCCAGCAGCGAGAACAACCGCGACGGCCACAGGGTTTGGCGGGCCAGTACCGCGCGGTCGCGGCCGTCGTGCACCAGGCAGATCACGGCGGGGTCGAGGCGCGGGAACTCCTCGTGCCCGGTGAGCAGATTGCGTCGCGCCCAACCGCCGCGCATGGAGGTGGTCGGGGAACCGTCGACGGCCGAAAATCGCGCGCTGTCATGCCAATTCAAGAGCGATAGCGCACAGGCCAACAGTTGCGCGCTGACATCGTCGAAACCCTGGCTGCTTCGCCGCGGGTCGATAACGCGGGTAGCGATGTCCTTAGGCGACTCCTCCGCCGCCTCGAGCGCAGCGCGTACCGCCCATACGTGGCGGCCATCGGCCATACGACCGAGGAACACCGCGTCGCCGGGCGGCTTTTCGGCGAATGCGGCGGCGGAGCCGAGCACCAACCGTTCGCCGGCGAACAGCACCTGATTGCGGTCATCGACCCGCAGCAGCAGGGCGTCATTCCAACCGGCGATGGCGGCGTCGACGTCGGTGCGCAGATGGTCGGCGCGGTCGGCGCCGACGCGGGACAGCGAGGGCACATTGCGCAGCTGAAAACTCAACCCGCTCAGTCCTCCACGCTGGCATCGCGGACGTACAGGATTCGGTCGGTTTTCTCCAGCGCGTCGACCTCGGGTTCGCCGACCCGCACCAGCTTCCCGTTGCGGACCACCCCGAGCACGATGTCGCCCAGGTGCTTCGGTGAGGCGCCGATCTCCTTGGCTTCGACCTCGCGCTCGGCGATGGCGAAGCCGGCGTCGGGGGTCAGTAGGTCATCGATCATCTGCACCACGGTGGGTTTGGAGGTGGCCAAGCCCAACAGGCGTCCGGCGGTCTCCGACGACACCACCACCGAGTCGGCGCCGGACTGCAGGAGCAGGTGCTGATTCTCGGCCTCGCGCACCGCGGCGATGATGGTCGCCTTGGGTGCCAGTTCGCGGGCGGTCAGGGTCACCAGTACGGCGGTCGGATCATCACTGGTCGCGACGATGATGGCCTTGGCCTGATGCGCGCCGGCCAGGCGCAGCACATCGGATTTGTTGGCGTCACCGCGCACGGTCACCAGACCGGCCACGCTGGCCCGGTCCAGAGACGTCTGATTGGTGTCGACGACGACGATGTCGCTGGGGGCGACGCCGTCACCGATCATGGCGGCCACCGCGGTGCGGCCCTTGGTGCCGTATCCGACGACGACGGTGTGGTTACGCACAGTGTTCCTCCAACGCTGGATCTTGAAAGTCTGCCGGGACGCCGTAGTCAGGGTCTCGACGGTGGTACCGACCAACACGATCAGGAACAACACCCGTAATGGCGTAATCAGGAGAACGTTCATGAGCCGGGCGTGATCGGTGACCGGGGTGATATCGCCGTAGCCCGTGGTCGACAGGGACACGGTGGCGTAGTAGATGCAATCGAGCAGGCTCAGGGTCGTCGGGTCACTGTCGACGTCGCGGTAGCCGTCCCGTTCGAGGTAGACGACGAGTACCGCGGCCGCCAAAACCAACATGGCGTAGATCAGTCGGCGGGCGATGCGCCGAACGGGGCTGACGAACTTCTCCGGGATGCGCAGGTAGTCGACGAGGGCGGAGTCCGGCTTGGCGCCGAGGTTCTCGTCGATGGCCCGCAGGTATCGCAGCCGTTTGCGATTAACCATCAGAACCCGTCATGGACTCGCTCGGCTGTTTTGCCGAGGGGGATGCCAGCACACGAGCATTATGTAACCATGCCGCAGAACTCCACTGAACCCACCAGCCAGCGCTCCGCCTACCGGATGGCAGCGATGCTGATCGCGACCGGGATCGGCCACTTTGCCGCGCCCAAGCCGTTCGACACCATCGTTCCCGCCGAACTGCCCGGCAGCCCCCGGTTCTACACCCTGGCCTCCGGGGTGGCCGAGGTCGGCGTGGGCGGACTGCTCCTGATCCCGCGGACCCGCCGTCTCGGTGCGGCCGCCGCGGTGGCCCTGTTCCTGGCCGTGTTCCCGGCCAATATCAATATGGTGCGGCTGTGGTGGAACAAGCCACTACCGATGCGGATTGCGGCATTGGCGCGGCTGCCGTTCCAGGTGCCGATGATCGTCCAGGCGCTGCGGATCAGGCGCAACGCTCCCCTGCCGGGCTGAGCAGAGCACCCAATTCCTCGGCACCGGGCAGGGTGTCCGGGGTGACGGTGCGACCCGAACGCACGTAGTGGAACGCCGCGCGGACCTCCGATTCCGGGCGACCGGTCAAACCGGCCCACGCCAGCCGGTAGACCGCGAGCTGCACCGCGGCGTGACGGCGGGCCGCGTCGTCGGCCGGTGGTTCCCCGGTCTTCCAGTCCACGACGGTCACCCCGCCGTCGGGGTCGGCGAACACCGCGTCGATGCGGCCCCGCACGACGGTGTCGCCGAGGGCCAGCTCGAAGCCCACCTCGACATCGACCGGGGTGCGCGCCGCCCACGCTGACGCGGTGAACGCCTCCTGCAGCGCGGTGAGTTCCTCGGCATCGGCGGTCTGCGGATCGCCCGCACCGGGCAGGTCGTCAAGGTCGAACAACCGGTCGGCACAAAAGAGCCGCTGCACCCAATCATGGAAAGCGGTGCCGAGAATGGCGTGCGCATCCGGGCGGGCCGGAAGCCGGCGGTTCAGCCGGCGCGCGGCGGCATCCGGGTCGCGACTGAGTTCGACCAGCGCGCTGACCGACAGCTGTGCGGGCAGGGTGACCGGGCGCGGCTGCTGTGCGCGGGCACGTTCGGCAAGCAGCGCGTCGACGTCGGCGATCCAGCCGTCCGGATCCTCGGCGGTATCACGGGACGGGTTCGCCATCGCGGCACCCACCAGCGCCGCACCACGCTCGACGGCAACCCGGTTAGGTAGCGGGTCAACCGGCCACAGCACCGCGGTCACGTTGTCCCGCAACGGGTTCGGATCACCATCGGCGGGCGCAGGTGCCCAGTGTTCCACCACCCCACACGGATCGCCAGCCTGCGTTGAGGCTTCGATGATGTCCTTGATCTCCACCAGGAAGTCCGAAGGCCCACGCGGCTTGGACCCGGTGGCTCCCCAGTGGTGACCGGAGAGCAGCAGGGTGTCCTCGGCACGGGTCAGCGCGACATAGAGCAGCCGACGCTCCTCGTCGATACGCCGCTGCGCCAACTGGTCGCGATGAGCGTCGATGACGGTCTCCAGTGCCTTGCGGTCATTGGCTGAGGAGGTGTCGAGCACCGGAACCCCATACAACCCGGTGTCGCCGCGCAGCAGTGGCGGCAGTGCGGCGGCGTCGTTGAGCCAGGTGCGGGCCAATGCGGTGGACGGGAACACCCCGGCCGACAGGTGCGGCACCGCGACGATCTGCCACTCCAGGCCTTTGGCGGCATGCACGGTGAGGATCTGTACCCGCCCGGCCGCCACGCCCACCTCGGCCGGCGCCAGACCGTTCTCGACGACGGCGGCGGCGTCGAGGTAGGCCAGCAGGCCGGTCACGTCGGCGTGGGCGCGTTCGGTGTAGCGGGCGATGACGTCGGCGAAGCGGTCGAGATGTTCGGTGCCGGTGCCGTCGGCGTCCACCGGGCGGGCCGCGCGCACCTCCGCGTCGACACCCAGAACCCGGCGAACCTCCGCCGCCAGATCGGTGACCGGGTGGGCTAAAAATCCTCGCAGCCTTGCCAATTCGGCGGCCAGTGCGGTGATCCGCGTGTAGCCCTGTTCCGAGTACGCCTCCGGTGCGCCAGGATCGGCCAGTGCATCGGCCAGACTGGCGGTCTCGGCATCAGCGGCGGCGACGATCTGCTCCACCGAGTCAGCCACGCTGCGCTGCCCGTCGAGGATCACCGCGCGCCGCCACAGCGCGGCCAGATCCCGCGCACCCAGTCGCCAGCGCGGCCCGGTCAGCACCGCCATCGCCGCGGCGCCGGCGGTCGGGTCGGCGACCAGCCGCAGCATCGAGAGCACCTGGGCCACTTGCGCAATCGACAGCAGGCCGGCCAGCCCGACCACCTCGACCGGAACACCGCGGGCGCTGAGCGCTTCGGCGATCGGCCCGGCGTCGGCGTTGCGCCGCACCAGCACTGCCGCCGTGGGCGGCTGCTCCCCCGACTGCGCGGCATCGGTGTACCGGGCGGCGATGTGATCGGCCAGCCAATCGCGTTCGGCCACCACATCGTTGTTCAAAGCGCACAGCACCGTGCCGGGTTGAGCACCGGGCCGCGACCGCAGCGGGCGCACCGCGACCGAACGGCGTCGGGCCTCAGCAGAGACTTCGTTGGCCAGATGCAGGGCGCGCGGTGGGTTGCGCCAGCTGGTGCGCAACTCCAGGGTGGGTGCCGGGGAGCCGTCGGAGCGCGGGAAGTCGGTGGTGAACCTCGGCAGGTTGGTGGCCGAGGCGCCACGCCAGCCGTAGATGGACTGGATCGGGTCACCCACCGCGGTCAGCGCGAGACCGTCGTCGCGGCCGCCGCCGAACAGTGCCGACAGCGCGATCCGCTGCGAGTGTCCGGTGTCCTGATATTCGTCGAGCAGCACCACCCGGTAGCGGGCCCGCAGCTGCTCGCCGACCTGCGGGCAGGTCGAGGCCAGCCGGGCCGCCGCCGACATCTGCGACCCGAAATCCATCACCTTCTCCGCGCGCATCCGCGCGTGCAGGGCATCGATGAGCGGCACCAGCATCGCGCGCCGGGTCTGGGTGGCGAGCATGTCGAGCAACTTGCGATTGGGCCCGGTATCGCGCTGGCGCGGTCCGGCGGGCAGGGTGTGCACGAGCCGCTCGAGCTCGATGTGGGTGTCGCGCAACTGGCCGGTGTCGATCAGATGCTCGGCGAGCTCATCAGAGAGCGCGCGCACCATCGCGGTGACCGCGGCCGGGGTCTTGTCGATGGGCAGCGGGTGCGGATAGCGACTGACGACATCGAAGGCCAACTGCCACATCTCGGTTTCGCTGAGTAGCCGGGCATCCGGTTCGACCGGCAGCAGCAGGCCGAACTCGCGAAGAAGTTGCCCGGCGAAGGCGTGATAGGTACTGACCACGGGAGCGCCCGAAGCCCCAGCCGTCTCGGTACCGAGGTAACCGGATAGCCGGGCCAGCCTCGAGCGCACCCGACGCAGCAGCTGCCCAGCCGCCTTGCGAGTGAACGTCAGCCCGAGCACCTGGCCCGGATCGGCGTACCCGTTGGCCACCAGCCACACCACCCGGGCGGCCATGGTCTCGGTCTTGCCGGCGCCGGCCCCGGCGACGACCACCAGCGGGCCGGGCTCCGCGCAGATGACCGCGGCCTGCTCGTCGGTCGGCTCCGGAAGTCCCAGTGCGGCAGCGAGTTCGATTGGGCTGTAGGTCATGACGATTCCGCCCCTGTGGTGTGCGCCGGGCAGGACGGCCGAATCGGGCAGTGCGAACACCCCTCATTGACCCGGGCGGCGAACGTCGGTCCGGCGGTGGCGGCCGCGGCGGCGCGCACCGTCTCGCGCCACTGCTCGGCGTCCTCGGCGCCCAGCGGATTCTGCTCACGCTCGGTGGCGCCACCGGAGGCCGTGGGCTTGCCGACATAGACCAGCCGACCGCCACCGGGCTGATCGACACCGGCCAGCAGCCCCGCGGCGACAGCCAGTTGATAGAGGCCGAGTTGGGCGTGATGCTGCGCATCATCCTTGGTGACCGGACTCTTGGCGGTCTTGACGTCAACGATGACCAGCCGGCCCTGCACGTCGCGTTCCAGCCGGTCGATCCGGCCGCGGACGCGCACCCCGGGCAGACCATCGGCCGGCTCAGCGAGGACACCGTCGAGTTCGACCTCGGTGCCAACCTCGGTGAGCTCGTGGCGAGTCGCCGCGCGCCAGGCGATGAATGCCGCCAGCATCCCGCGGTGGCGGTCGAGTTCGTTGGCGGCATACCAGGGCGAGTCGAACGGCAACGCGGCCCAGACGTTGTCCAGTTCGGCGACCAGTTGCGCCTCACTCTTTGACGATTCGGCGACCAGGGCGTGCACCACCGATCCCAGCGTCGAGTTCAGTCCGCGCGTCTCGGTGCCGCCGTGGCGTTCGGCCAGCCAGCGCAGCGGGCAGTCCACCAAGGTCTGCAATGTGGACGGGCTGAGTGTGACGGTGTGATCGTCACCGCTCCACAGCGGTTCGTCGGTACTTACCTGACCGATGCCCTGCCACTGCCGCGGATCGGCACCCGGCACCCCCGCCGCCGCCAGTCGACCCAATTGCTCTGCGGCACAGGATCTCTGTCCCTCATCGACCGCACCGGCCGGGGCGCACACCACGGCCCGCAGCCGACCCACCACCGCAGCCGGGGAGAGCACCGGCGGAGCCTGCACCGGCGGAATCGGCGCGGTCGCGGTGGCACCGGTCGCCAGCCGGGCCAACTCGGGAACGAATATCGATGGCAATGTGGCCTCGTCACCGGCGTCGCTGTCGACCGCGGTGATCAGCAGGCGACCCCGGGCCCGACCCATCGCCGCGATCAACAGCCGCCGCTCCTCGGCCAGCAGTGGCGCGCGAACGGACACGTCGGTACCCAGACCGTCGAGAACATCAAGGAGGCGTTGGGTTCCCAGCACCCCGCCACGCGGAGTGATGTTGGGCCACAGCCCATCCTGGAGGCCGGCAATCACCACCATTTCCCAGTCTCGGCCCAGAGCGGAGTGCGGACTGAGCACCGCCACCGTCTCACCGGCGGGGGTGGCGTCAGCGGCGACCGGCGGCAGTTGCAGGGCGGCCACATGCTCGAGCAGACCGGCCAGTGACGCTCCGGCGGTGCGGGCGACGTAGGTCTCGGTGATATCGAACAGTGCGGTGATCGCGGCGAGATTGCGCTCGGCCAGCGCGCCGTCAGCGCCCCCGCGATCGGCGGCGCTCACCCAGCGCCGCTGCAGACCGCTGCGCTCCCACACCTGCCACAGCGTGTAGCGCGGATCGTGATGGCTGCGGTGGCTGCGGGCCGCCGCCGCAAGCACCGCGCGCACCCGCTTGACCGGTGCCGCCAGGGTGGCCGGCAGCTGCGGGGCCGGGCCGGTGAGCGCATCGCGCAGGTCGCGGTCCGCGCGGCGCAGGGCGCGGCGAAGTTGACGCAGTGACACGGGATCCACCCGCCCGATCGGTCCGGTCAGCAGTGCCTCAGCGGAATCGTCGTCAAGGCCGGTGTCGGTGGCCGCTAGCACGGTCACAAGCGAACGGACACTGACGTGTTCGCTAATGGCCCCGCCGGGCGTCGGCGGGTCGACCGGAACCCCGGACACCGATAGCGCGCGGGTGAGTGCCGCGGCCGCGGACACCGACCGCACGATCACGGCCAGTTGCGACCACGACACACCGTCGACGAGGTGCGCCCGACGCAACGCGTCGGCGATCACGGCGGCCTCGGCATGCGCGGACGCCGCCACCGTCACGGTGACCGAGCCGTCCCCCGTGCCGTCCCCCGTGCCGTCCCCGTCACCCTCGCGGCCATCGAGCGTGCGCCACCCGGTGCCGG
>NZ_JAEMSG010000052.1 GCF_016462945.1 Mycolicibacterium sp.
CGACCACCACCAAGACCACGGTCACCGGTGTGGAGATGTTCCGCAAGCTGCTCGATCAGGGTCAGGCAGGCGATAACGTCGGTCTTCTGGTCCGCGGCATCAAGCGCGAGGACGTCGAGCGCGGTCAGGTCGTCGTGAAGCCCGGCACCACCACCCCGCACACCGAGTTCGATGGCAGCGTCTACATCTTGAGCAAGGATGAGGGCGGGCGGCACACTCCGTTCTTCAACAACTACCGTCCGCAGTTCTACTTCCGCACCACCGATGTGACCGGTGTGGTCACGCTGCCGGAGGGTACGGAGATGGTCATGCCGGGTGACAACACCGATATCTCGGTGAAGCTGATCCAGCCGGTCGCCATGGATGAGGGCTTGCGCTTCGCTATCCGCGAAGGCGGCCGCACTGTCGGAGCCGGACGGGTCACCAAGATCACCAAGTGATCTGACCTGCAACGAAGCGGCGCCCGTCGACAATGACGGGCGCCGCTTCCGTTTGCTGACGTGCTAGAATCGGGCTAACGCGTGGCCCCCGAATGCCGGGTTGAAGCCCGCGGTTGGGAGAGTGCCACGTGGAATTTAATGTGACGAAGCCGCGGCGTCGCGCGATGGTCACTGCCGGTACCGCGGTGTCCCTGGTGCTGTCTCTGATTGGCGGGACGCTTGCCCTGCTGTTCGCTGGCGGCCCCCAGCAGAGCAGCACCGCGCTGAAGCCACTCGAACCGCCCGTCTCGGCCCCGGCCGTCGAACCAGAGCCTGCCCCATCGGCGGGGGGCCTGTCGATGTTCGGTCTCGGTGACAGCACTGTGAGCAGCATGGCTGACACCTCCGGCGGCGGCGTCGCCCAGTCCGGGTTCACCCCGAGCGCATCGGGCGCACTGCCCGCGCTCCAACTGCCGGCCGCCGCTGCACTGCCGGTGCTCCCGGCCTTCGACTGGAACGCTCTGCTCGCCCCGTTGGTCGCTGCACAGGCCAACGCCCAGGCGGCCAATGTGGCGGGATCCGTCATCGGCGGATCGGTAGGCTTAGCGAACTCCTTCGCCCTGGTGCTGGGTGACCTCATTCTGTTCGCGGCGTATACGAGCAACGGGCAGCCCTTGCTCGCGGCGCTGCAGAACACTCTGGCGGCGCCCGCCGCCGCCGCGGCGGCTGGAACCGCACTGGTGGCCAATATGCCGCCGTTGCCGGCCCTGCCCGATCTCAGCGGATTGACCGCTGCGTTCGCCGCCGCTGCCGCCGCACCGCCACTCGGTGTGCCGTCACCTGCTGCGCTGCCGCCGCTGCCGACTCCGGAGCAGCTTGCCGCAAGCGTCGCCGGGCTCAGCGCCCTCGGTGCGCTGCCTGCCCTGCCGCCGGTTGGGCTGCCCGGGCTGCCGCCGCTGCCGGGCATGCCGCAGCTGCCGCGGCCCGAGGACGTGGTCGGCGGACTCGTGGGCGGCGCCGTTGCGATTGGAGTGGGCGGGCTCATCCTTGGCACGCTCTTTCAACCCCCGAGCATCACCAGGATGATGGGTCTGCCTTTCTAAGCCCGTCCCCTCCGCCAGATCCACACCAGGGTCGTGATTTCGCCGCGGTCCACAGCCATGAGGTGGATTTCGCGGGGCTTGCTAGCCTGACGCGGGGCTAGCGAAAGGACTGCCGGTGGCAGATCTGGAAGGACGCGTTGCATTCGTGACCGGGGCCGCCCGCGGCCAGGGCCGCGCCTACGCGGTGCGACTGGCCCGCGAGGGCGCCGACGTCATCATCAGCGATATCTGTGCGCCGGTCTCCGACACGATTCCCTATGCCGCCGCCACACCCGAAGACCTGGCCGAGACCGTGCGACTCATTGAGTCCGAGGGCCGCAAAGTACTGGCGCGCGAGGTCGATATCCGCGATGATTCCGCGGTGCGACTACTCGTCGCCGACGGTATCGAGCAGTTCGGCCGCCTCGACGTGATGGTGGCCAACGCCGGTGTCCTGAGCTGGGGCAGGGTCTGGGAGCTCACCGACGACCAGTGGAACACCGTCATCGATACCAACCTCACCGGCACCTGGCGCACTCTGCGGGCGGTCATCCCGGCGATGATCGCCGCCGGTAACGGAGGCTCGATCATCATCGTCAGCTCGGCGGGTGGTTTGAAAGCGACGCCCGGTAACGGGCATTACGCGGCATCCAAGTACGGCCTCACCTCCTTGACGAACACTCTCGCGCTTGAATTGGGGGAGTACAGCATTCGGGTCAACTCCATTCACCCCTACTCGATCGCCACCCCGATGATCGAGAACGACGCCATGATGACGATCCTCGGCGCTCACCCGAGTTACCTCAACAGCTACGCACCGATGCCGTATCAGCCACTGGCCAAGGGCTCGAGGGCCAAGCGGAATGACTTCATGACGGCAGAGGAAGCGGCCGAGGTGGTGGTCTGGCTCGCCGGTGACAACTCGAGCGTGCTGTCGGGCTCGCAGATTTCCGTCGACCGTGGGGTTATGAAGTACTGAGTGTTATGAAGTACTGAGTGTTATGAAGTACTGAGTGTTATGAAGTACTGAGTGTTATGAAGTACTGAGCTAGCCCGGCAGCACCAGAATCGGAACCGGGCTGTGCCGCATGATCTTTGCGCCCCGCGATCCCAGGAACACTCGTGCTACGTCACCGCGCGGTGACGTTCCCAGCACGAGGACTTCGCCGTCGTGCCACTCGGCGTCGTCGAGCGCCTGATCCCAGCCGTTGCCGCTGACCACCACCAACTCGACGTCATCGCCCACCACACCGTCGGTGCGCAACTCGGTCAGCATCGCGTCGGCCTGCTGCTCCCAGACCGCAAGGATCGAATCCTCAGCGTGCAGGCCGACTTTGGGCGGATACATGGTGCGGCCGCGAACCGCGAAGGAGATGACCCGCAACGGCACCGTGAGCTGTTTCGACAATGCGTACGTCCGCCGCACCACGTCTACCGACTCCGGCGTCCCGGGATAGCCGCAGGTGATCCGTGTCAGCACGCCGTCGCGCGGTTCCCGATAGCCGCGTGGGGCGATCGCCACTGCAACCGGGGACGAGTGCAGTAACCGGTCGGCCGTGGATCCGACCACGACCTGGCCGAGTTGCCCGTTGGCTGAGGACCCCAGTACCAGCACCTCGGCGTCGAGTTCGGTGACCACCTCGACCAGGCCGCCGGATACCGATCGGTGGGAGTGGCTGTGGTAGCGCACGTCGATTCGGTGCCGCAGCGCGCCAAGATAGCGATTTGCCTCTCTCGCCGAGTCCGCCGCGAGTTGATCCGCCCACGCGGCGTACTCGGCGTCGACCCGGGCGGGCGACGGTGTCGTCCACGGTTTGGGCACGACGGTCGTCACGGTCAGTGAGGTGCCCAACGTTCGCGCCGCACCCACCGCCAGGTTCAGTGGTGCGGCGCCACTCTTGCCGGCCAGGTAACCGACGACCACCGTCACGGCGACTCCCGGACTGGTTCGGCGATGACCGGAGTGTGGCCGTTGAGCGCACTGTGGTGGCGGCCCCACAGGACATAGAACACCAACACCACCGACACCCAGGCGGCGAACGCCAGCCAGGTGTACCAGTGCAGGCTGGCCAGGATGTAAAAGCAGGCCAGTACCGATAGCACCGGCGTGACCGGATAGCCGGGAACCTTGAACCCACGCGGCAGGTCGGGTTCGCGGCGGCGAAGAATGATCACCGCTACCGAAACCGTGATGAACGCGACCAGCGTGCCGATCGAGACCATATCGGCGAGGCTGTCCAGGGGGACCAGACCGGCCAGCAGGCCGACCACCGTCGCGACGATCACGGTGTTGTTGACCGGGGTCATACTGCGCGGGTTGACCTTGGCGAACATCGATGGCAGCAGGCCGTCGCGGCCGATGGCGAACCGAATCCGGGTCGACCCGTACAACGTCACCAGGGTCACCGAGAAGATCGAGATGACCGCACCGGCCGCCAGCACGGTTCCCCAATAGTTCGTCCCGGTGACGTGGTCGAGGATGGTGGCCAGGCCGGCCTTTTGACCACCGAACTCGGTCCAGTTCTGCGCGCCCAGTGCGGCCAGGGTGACCAGGATGTAGACCGTGCTGACGGTGATCAGCGCTGCCATGATCGCCCGTGGCATGGTCCGTTGCGGATCCTTGACCTCATCGCCGGCCGTGGATACCGCATCCAGACCGATATACGAGAAGAAGATCGTGCCCGCGGCCGACCCGATACCGGCGACCCCCAACGGCGCGAAGTTCGCGAAACGGTCTGCGTCAAAAGCTGTGAACGCGATGACGGAGAACATCACCAGCACGCCGAGCTTGATGATCACCATGACGGTGTTCACCGCGGCTGACTCGCTGGCCCCGCGGATCAACAGCAGTGCGCACAAGACTACGAGAATAGCTGCGGGAAGGTTGAAGACACCGGGCGAAGAGTCCCACGGGGCTGCCGAAAGTGCCTGCGGTAATGAGTATCCCAGGAAATTGTCAAGAAGTTTATTGACGTATTGGCTCCATCCGACGGCCACCGCGGCGGTGGACACCACGTACTCGAGAAGCAGGCATGCGGCCACGCCCATCGCCACCACCTCGCCGAGCGTGGTGTAGGCGTAGGAGTAGGTCGATCCTGAAACCGGCACCGCTGAGGCCAGTTCGGCGTAACAGATCGCCGCCAGTCCGGCGGCGATACCGGCGATGATGAAGGACACGATCACACCCGGCCCGGCTTCCGGCACGGCCTCGGACAGTACGAAAAAGATACCGGTGCCGACTGTTGCGCCGATACCGAACATCGCTAGTTGGAACGTGCCGATCGAGCGTTTGAGGTTCTGCGAGGCGCCGTGTGCGACGGGCGCGTTGATCAGTGGCCGTCGCCTCAGCATCTGTTCGACGAGGGGTGTGCGTGGGGCGGTCATCGGTGCCTCCTGGATAGGCGAATTCGCCGATTATGCCTGCCCTGGTCACTGCGTGCAGGGTAGTTATCGTGTACAAACACGCTGTGAGTTCCAACGGCATCGTCATCATCGGGGGCGGCCTCGCGGCGGCCCGGACCGCCGAGCAGTTGCGCAAATCGGAGTACGAGGGTCCGGTCACCATTGTCAGCGATGAAGTGCACCTGCCCTATGACCGACCGCCGCTGTCCAAGGACGTGCTGCAGGACAACCTCAAAGGGTTCGCGGATGTGGCGCTCAAGCCGGCCGAGTTCTACACCGAGAACGACATCACCCTGAGGCTGGGCAGTCCGGCCCGGGCGGTGGACACCGCCGCCAGAACCGTCACCCTGGCCGATGGAACCTCGCTGGGCTACGGCGAACTCGTCATCGCCACCGGATTGGTTCCCAAACGCATCCCATCGATCCCCGACCTGGACGGCATCTCGGTATTGCGATCATTCGACGAAGCCCTGGCGCTGCGGCACCGCGCCGGCTCCGCGCGGCAGGCGGTGATCATCGGGGCCGGATTCATCGGCTGCGAGGTCGCCGCGAGCCTGCGCAAGCTCGGTGTCGAGGTGGTGCTTGTCGAGCCGCAACCGGCGCCGCTCGCCGCGGTCCTCGGTGAGCAGGTCGGGCAGCTGGTCGCCCGGTTGCACCGCGCCGAAGGAGTCGACGTTCGCACCGGCGTCGGGGTGGCCGGTGTACGTGGCGACGCCGGGCAGGTGAGTGCCGTGGAGTTGAACGACGGCACCGTCCTGCAGGCTGATCTGGTGGTGATCGGCATCGGGTCCAGGCCGGCCACCGACTGGCTGGCCGGCAGCGGAGTCGACCTCGCCGACTCCGACAGGGGCGTGCTCTGCGATGAGGCGGGCCGAACCAGCGCGCCACAGGTATGGGCACTGGGTGATCTCTCCTCGTGGCGCGACGCCACCGGGCACCACGCCCGCGTGGAGCACTGGAGCAATGTCGCTGAGCAGGCACGTGTCCTGGTTCCGTGCATGCTCGGATTCGAGCCGCCAGCGGTAACGGTGGTGCCGTACTTCTGGAGCGACCAGTACGACGTGAAGATCCAATGCCTCGGTGAGCCGGAGGCAGACGACATCGTGCATATCGTCTCCGACGACGGACGCAAGTTCCTGGCGTATTACGAACGCGATGGCGTGCTGGCCGGTGTGGTCGGTGGCGGTATGCCCGGCAAGGTGATGAAAGCCCGGGCCAAGATCGCTGCCGGTGCGCCGATCGGTGACGTTCTCGACTGAGTTCCGATCTAGGGCAGCCCGGCGGCGACGGCATCGAACGCGTCGCCGAGCGCCTGCCGCAGTGCTACCGACTCGTGGGCAAGCCAGTACTCGTGCGCCGACAGGGCAACCCCGAGCATGAGCCAGGCCACGGTCTGCGGTACCAGGTCCTGCGGCCGGGCACCGGTACGCCGGGCCACGAAGTCGGCCACCACGGCGCGCCATCCCGCGTACATGGTCATCGAGTAGGCCTGGAGTTCTGCGCTCTGCAGGATCACCCGCATGCGTTGGCGGTGATGCGCGGTCCCGGACTCATCGAAGGTGTTGAAGTCCAGCAGCGCCGCGCGCAGTGTCGGCCCGATCGGAGCCGATGGATCTGTGCCGTCCAGCAGTGCTGCGAAATGTTCAAGGTAGGCGCCGAAGTCGCCCCACGGGATCGCGTTCTTGGAGGAGTAATACCGGAACAGCGTGCGCCGCGCGATCCCGGAGGCCAGTGCGACGTCTTCGACGCTGACCTCGCTGAAGCCGTAGGTGTCGAACAGGTCTACCGCGATATCGGCGATGCGGCCCGGTGTGGTGGAGGGGCGACGCCCGACCCGGGCCGGGGTGTGGCTGTTCTCCATCAGCAAACCCCCTTCCGTTTCGGCACCTGATGCCATATTCTGGCCGACACGTCGTCGGAATGTCGACGAATCGGGCGGAGAACAGACGAGGAAGGTCCCCCTATGGAGCCGAGTAGCAACGAAATCGGAATCAGTACCGATACCGAGCTGGTAACCGAGGCCCTCGTTGAAGAGGTGTCCATCGACGGGATGTGCGGGGTCTACTGACCGTGCCCGCCCACGCAGTGGGCGACAACCCTGCGAGTCCGCCGGCTTTCGATTCCGCGCTGAGCTGGCGGCTGCACCCGCAGGTGGCGGTGCGCCCCGAGCCGTTCGGGGCGCTGCTCTACCACTTCGGCACCCGCAAACTGTCGTTCCTCAAGAACCGAACCATCCTCGCCGTCATCGAGTCGCTCGACGATCACGCAGACGTTTCCTCGGCCCTGGCGGCCGCAGGTGTGGACCACGACCAGGAGGCACCGTATCTGCGCGCCCTGAGCGTGCTTGCGGCGTCAAATATGTTGGTACGTAAGGAATCCTCATGACATCAGTCGCGCCGGTCCCACGGCTCATCGAACAGTTCGAGCGGGGCCTCGGCGCGCCGATCTGTCTCACCTGGGAACTCACCTACGCCTGCAACCTGGCCTGTGTGCACTGTCTGTCCTCGTCGGGCAAGCGTGATCCCCGTGAACTGTCGACCGAGCAGTGCAAGGCGATCATCGACGAACTCGAGCGCATGCAGGTGTTCTACGTCAACATCGGCGGCGGGGAGCCGACCGTTCGGCCGGACTTCTGGGAACTCGTCGACTACGCCACCAAGCACCACGTCGGAGTGAAGTTCTCCACCAACGGGGTCCGTATCACCGCCGAGGTCGCCGAACGCTTGGCGGCCAGCGACTACGTCGATGTGCAGATCTCGCTGGACGGCGCGACCGCCGAGGTCAACGACGCGGTACGGGGTGTCGGTTCGTTCGACATGGCCATCCGCGCCCTGGAAAACCTCTCGGCGGCAGGCTTCACTGATGCCAAAATTTCCGTGGTCGTCACGCGCCACAACGTCGGCCAACTCGACGACTTCAAGGCTCTGGCCGACCACTACGGTGCGATGCTGCGGATCACCCGGCTGCGTCCATCGGGCCGGGGCGCCGACGTCTGGGATGAGTTGCATCCGACCGCCGCGCAACAGGTGGAGCTCTACAACTGGCTTGTCGCCAAGGGTGATCGGGTGTTGACCGGCGACTCCTTCTTCCACCTGTCTGGTTTGGGCGCACCCGGTGCACTGGCCGGGCTGAACATGTGCGGGGCCGGCCGGGTGGTGTGCCTCATCGACCCCATCGGCGACGTGTACGCGTGTCCGTTCGCCATCCATGACCGCTTTCTGGCCGGGAATATCCTGTCCGAATCTGGTTCCGGTAGTGCGCAAGGCTTTGACAACGTCTGGAAAAACTCGGCGTTGTTCACCGAATTGCGCAAGCCGCAATCGGCCGGAGCCTGCGGCAGTTGCGGCCACTACGATGCCTGCCGAGGCGGCTGTATGGCGGCGAAGTTCTTCACCGGTCTGCCGATGGATGGCCCGGACCCCGAGTGCGTGGAAGGTTATGGCGTACCTGGACTGGCGGGCGAACGCGATAAACCCCGCCCCCGCGATGATCATTCGCGCGGTAAACCGGTCATGTTGACCCTGGAGCGGCCACCGGCCAAACCCTGCAACGAAAGCCCGGTGTAGTCATGGCACGTGATCGATGGTTCGAAACCGTGGCTATTGCCCAGGAGCGCGCGAAGAAACGTCTGCCCAAAGCCGTCTACTCGGCCCTGCTGGCCGGCAGCGAGAAGGGCCTGACGTACTCCGACAACGTCGAGGCGTTTGCCGAACTCGGTTTCGAACCGCATGTCATCGGTGCGACCGAGAAACGCGATCTGTCGACAACTGTTCTGGGCCAGGAGATCTCATTGCCGGTGGTGATTTCCCCGACCGGCGTGCAGGCAGTTCACCCCGACGGCGAGGTGGCGGTGGCGCGCGCGGCCGCCGCGCGGGGCACCGCGATGGGGCTGTCCTCGTTTGGGAGCAAGCCCATCGAGGATGTGGTCGCCGCCAATCCCAAGACCTTCTTCCAGATCTACTGGCTGGGAGGCCGCGACGCGATCGCGGAGCGCGCAGAACGGGCCCGGGCCGCCGGCGCGGTGGGTTTGATCGCGACCACCGACTGGAGCTTCTCGCACGGACGGGACTGGGGCAGCCCCAAGATCCCCGAGAAGATGGACATGCTCACCGCGATCAAGATGTCCCCGCAGGGCATCGTGCGGCCCTCCTGGTTCCTGGAGTGGGCCAAGACCTTCCGGCCGCCGAACCTGACCGCCCCCAATCAGGGTCCCCGCGGCGAAGACGGACCGCCGTTCTTCGCCGCCTATGGCGAGTGGATGGGTACGCCACCGCCCACCTGGGAGGACATCGCGTGGTTGCGCGAGTTCTGGGGAGGGCCATTCATGCTCAAGGGCGTGATGCGCGTCGACGATGCGAAACGCGCGGTGGACGCCGGCGTCACGGCCATCTCGGTCTCCAACCACGGTGGCAACAATCTGGACGGCACCCCGGCCACCATCCGGGCACTGCCCGCCATCGCCGACGCCGTGGGCAGTCAGATAGAGGTTCTTCTCGACGGCGGTATCCGGCGCGGCAGTGATGTCGTCAAGGCGCTGGCCCTGGGAGCGCGCGCCGTGATGATCGGGCGGGCCTACCTATGGGGCCTGGCCGCCAACGGGCAGGCGGGCGTGGAGAACGTCCTTGACATCCTGCACGGCGGCATCGACTCAGCGCTGCGCGGTCTGGGCAAGTCATCGGTACACGACCTGAGTCGTGACGACGTGCTGATGCAACCGGGTTTTTCCCGCGGTCTGGGCGGCTCCTGGTAATCAGCGGTATCGCACCGGGCCTGCGGAATCTGGGTTATCGTCGGCTTAAAAGCTAGGTCCCATTCCAAGGAGAACACCATGGCCGTGTACGCAACCCCGGGATCCCCCGATTCGTTGATGTCTTTTCAAAGCCGGTATGACAACTTCATCGGCGGTCAATGGGTCCCACCGGTCGAGGGTCAGTACTTCGAGGTTCCGTCACCGGTGACGGGGCTGTCGTTCTGCGAGGTGGCCCGGTCCACGGCGGCCGATATCGAGTTGGCCCTGGACGCCGCCCACGCCGCGGCCCCAGCCTGGGGTAAGTCCTCGGTGGCCTCCCGGTCGGTGATCCTCAACAAGATCGCTGATCGTATCGAGGAGAACCTGGAGAAGATCGCACTCGCCGAGTCGTGGGATAACGGGAAGCCGATACGGGAGACCCTGAACGCCGATATTCCGTTGGCGGTGGACCACTTCCGGTATTTCGCCGGGGCGATCCGCGCCCAGGAGGGCTCGTTGAGCGAGATCGACGACGACACCGTGGCCTATCACTTCCATGAGCCCCTCGGTGTGGTGGGTCAGATCATCCCGTGGAACTTCCCGATCCTGATGGCGGTGTGGAAGCTGGCGCCGGCATTGGCCGCGGGCAACGCGGTCGTCCTCAAGCCGGCTGAGCAAACCCCGGCCTCGATCATGTATCTCATGTCATTGATCGCTGATCTGCTGCCCGACGGTGTGATTAACGTGGTCAACGGTTTCGGTGTGGAGGCGGGTAAGCCGCTGGCGTCCAGTAACCGCGTCGCCAAGATCGCCTTCACCGGCGAGACCACCACCGGCCGGCTCATCATGCAGTACGCCTCCCAGAATCTGATCCCGGTCACGTTGGAGTTGGGCGGCAAGAGCCCCAACATCTTCTTCTCCGATGTGCTGGCCGCCAATGACGATTTCCAGGACAAGGCGCTGGAGGGGTTCACCATGTTCGCCCTCAACCAGGGCGAGGTATGCACCTGTCCGTCGCGGTCGCTGATCCAGGCCGATATCTACGACGAGTTCCTGGCAATGGCGGCGATTCGCACCAAGGCGGTGCGCCAGGGCCATCCCCTGGATACCGAGACGATGGTCGGCGCGCAAGCCTCCAACGACCAGTTGGAGAAGATTCTGTCCTATATCGAGATCGGCAAGAGCGAGGGCGCCCGAGTGATCACCGGCGGTGAGCGCGCCGATCTGGGCGGCGAACTCTCCGGCGGCTACTACGTGCAGCCCACGATCTTCGCCGGGGACAACTCGATGCGGATCTTCCAGGAGGAGATCTTCGGCCCGGTGGTGTCGGTGACCTCGTTCACCGACTACGACGACGCCATCAGTATCGCCAACGACACCCTCTACGGCCTCGGCGCCGGAGTGTGGAGCCGAGACGGCAACGTCGCCTACCGCGCCGGACGTGATATCAAAGCCGGCCGGGTGTGGACCAACTGCTACCACATGTATCCCGCGCACGCGGCCTTCGGCGGCTATAAGCAATCCGGCATCGGCCGCGAAAATCACAAGATGATGCTCGATCACTACCAGCAGACCAAGAACCTGCTCGTCTCCTACAGCAACAAAGCACAGGGATTCTTCTAAGGCCTAATATCGGAGCATGGGTGAGCGGCGGCAGCTGGGGGGCTTGACGCCGAACCACCTGGGCGGGATCGAATCGTCCCTGATCGTTCCGGTTGGCTCGACGGAGCAGCACGGGCCGCACCTTCCGCTGGACACCGACACCCGCATCGCAGCCGCAGTAGCTGCTGCGGTAGCTCTGGAACTCGATCGGAACTTCCTCGTGGCGCCCGCCATCTCCTACGGAGCCTCCGGCGAACATCAGAGTTTTGCCGGAACGATCTCCATCGGCACCGAGGTCCTAAACAGTGTGCTCATCGAGTACGGCCGCTCGGCGTGCGACTGGGTGCGCCGGCTTGTGTTCGTCAACGGACACGGCGGCAATCTCGACGCGCTGCGATCCTCGGTGCGACTGCTGCGAACCGAAGATCGCGACGTGACGTGGTATAGCTGTTCTGTCGCCGGCGCCGACGCCCATGCCGGCCACATGGAAACCTCGGTACTGCTGCATCTTTCACCCGAGGTCGTGCTGATCCAGGAATTGGCACCAGGAAACACCGAGTCGCTCGCCGACCTGATGCCCCGGTTGCGCGACGGCGGCGTGGCTGCAGTGAGCGAGTCGGGCGTACTCGGCGATCCGACGACAGCCACCGCCTCTGCGGGGGAGCGCATCTTCTCCGCCATGGTCGCCGACTGCGGTGCGCGGGTGCAACGGTGGACTCCGGGCCCCGACGGAATGTTGACGTGACCGACGTACTCATCGTCGGCGCGGGAAGTGCCGGATCGGTTCTGGCCGCACAACTCTCATCCGATCCGGATTGTCGAGTGACGGTGATCGAGGCGGGTCCGGGCCTCGGCGATCCGGCCATCAGGTTGCTGATCGGCGATGCGACGGTGCTGCCGATCGAGCCGGGCAGTCCGGTGGTCCGCAGGTACCGCACCGAACTGACCGATGACCCAACTCAGGACACCGAGGTCGTGCGGGGCACCTGCCTGGGTGGCTCGGGTGCGGTCAACGGTGGCTATTTCTGCCGGGCGTTGCCCACAGACTTCGACGATCCGATCCCTGGATGGTCGTGGGCGCAGGTCGAAGCGCACTACCGTGCAATCGAGACCGATCTCGACCTCCCGGACTTCAGCGGGACCGGACCGATCCCGGTCAGTCGGGTCCGTGAATTCGGTTCCAGTACAGCGGCATTCATCACCGCGGCACAGCAGGCGGGCTACCGGTGGCTGCCAGACCTCAATGCTGCCGGGACCGGTGTGGGCGCAGTGCCGCTGAATATCCTCGACGGCCTCCGTGTCGGCCCGGGTGCCGCATTCCTCGCCCCGGTCCTCGGCAGGAGCAACCTGACGGTGCTGACCGATACCAGGGTGACCCGGGTCCGCACATCCGGTGCCACGGTGACCGGTGTCGACGCCGTCGGTGCGCGGGGGCCGGTGGCACTGGACGCCGACCGGGTGGTGCTCTCGGCCGGCGCGATCGCATCCGCGCACCTGCTCATGCTGTCGGGCATCGGGCCGGCTGACGACCTGGCGGCACAGGGAATCGGAGTCGTCGCGGATCTCCCGGTAGGTGGACGCTGCTGGGATCATCCTGAATGGGTCATGCCGACCCGTTGGACGGCGACGTCCGGCCGGCCGGTGCTCGAAGCGGTACTCGTCACCGATGACCTGGAAATCCGGCCGTATACGTCTGGGTTCGGTGTGCGTCCGGAACCCAGTATCGGGGTGGCCCTGATGCGGCCGCGGTCGCATGGCCGCGTCTCGCTGGTCTCATCCGACTCGGCGGTGCCGCCGCGTATCGAGCACCGCTACGACAGCGAACCCGCCGACTTCGCTGCACTACAGCGCGGCTGCGACCTCGTGATCGAAATGATGGGCAGCACAACAGAACTGGGTGAACAGGCCTGGTCCACCAGCCAGCATCTGTGCGGTACGGCGCCGATGGGAACAGCCGGCGATGAGCACGTGGTCGTCGACCCACAATGCCGGGTTTTCGGAGTGCCGGGCCTGTGGGTCGTGGATGGCTCGGTGCTGCCGCGCATCCCCAGCCGCGGTCCGCACGCCACCATCGCGATGATCGGCCACCGCGCGGCGGAGTTCGTGCGCTAGTCCTTCAGCGTGACCCGAATCGGCAGGTGCTTGAGGCCGCCGACGAAGGTTGTGGCACTCAACTCGGGTTCACTGGCCAGTTCGATGGAGGAGATCCGGGGGAGCAGTTCGGTGAAGAAGCTGTTCATCTCCATGCGGGCCAGTGCAGCGCCAAGGCAGAAGTGGACGCCATAGCCGAAGGACAGATGCTTGTTGGGGTCACGGCCGACGTCGAAGCGCATCGGATCTTTGAAGACGTCCTCATCGCGGTTGGCCGAGACATAACTCAGCAGGACTGACTCGCCCTTGGCGATCTTCACCCCCCGGACCTCGGTGTCGGCCTGGGCGGTGCGCATGAACTCCTTGACCGGCACGATGCAGCGAATCATCTCCTCGACCGCGGTGCCCATGAGCGACGGGTCTTTCTGTAACCGGGCCAGTTCGTCCGGGTTGCGAAGTAGTTCGAGCAGTCCGCCCGCGATACCGGCGCTGGTGGTGTCATGGCCGGCGCTGGCCACGATCACGTAATACGACAGTGTGTCCATATCCGACATCGGCTCGCCGTTGATTTTTGCATTGGCGATGGCTGAGGAGAGGTCCTCGGTGGGGTGCTCGCGACGCGAGGCGGTCAGTGCCGAGAAGTAGTTGAAGAAGTCCAGCAGCACGGCGAGCATGTCGTCGACGGCGCCGCCGCGCTGCAGTTCCTCGTCATTGCCACCGAACATTTCCTGTGTCAGTTTGAGCATGCGGGGAAAGTCCGATTCCGGTAGGCCCAGCAGCGTCAGGATCATGTAGAGCGGGTAGTTGACCGCGATCTCCTGGGCGAAGTCGAGTTCCGGACCTTTCTCCGCCATCGTGTCGACCCAGATCTTGGCCAGTTCATCCGAGCGGGCCTTCAAGGCCTTCAATACCTTTGGCCGGAACCAGTCCGCGCCGATCTTGCGAATATCGCGATGGTGCGGATCGTCCATGTGGATCAGGGTGCGCAGGCCGGTGCCGGCCTCGATATCCCGAAGCAGGGCGTCGTCAGCCTCTGCGATGGTCAGCAGTGGTCGTGGGAAGTTGGTGAACAGGTCGTTCTGACGCTCGATGTCCATAATGTCGGCGTGTGTGGTGATCGCCCAGAACGGCCGATAGTCGCCCACGTCCACCCAGGACACCGGGGCCGCCTTGCGCAGGTGTGCGAGCGACTCGTGAAGTGCCTTCTCATCGGTGTAGGCCTGCGGAGTGGCCAACACGCGCCCGGCGGGGTCGCTGATCCGGTGCTCGGTCGGTGCGCTCATTGACCCTCCTGGCCTAGGTTGGGCATGATCATGTCAGAGAGCACCGGATCGGCAGGTGCTTGAGGCCGCCGACGAAGATGGTGGCACTCAACTCTGGTTCCCCAGCCAGTTCAATGGTCTTGATCCGGGGGATGAGTTCGGTGAAGAAACTGTTGATCTCCATGCGGGCCAGTGCGGCGCCGAGGCAGAAGTGCACGCCGTAGCCGAATGACAGGTGCCTATTAGGGTCGCGACCGACGTCGAAGCGCATCGGATCTTTGAAGACGTCCTCGTCGCGGTTGGCGGAGACATAGCTCAGTAGGACCGACTCGCCCTTGGCGATCTTCACGCCGCGCACCTCGGTGTCGGCCTGTGCGGTGCGCATGAACTCCTTGACCGGCACCACACAGCGGATCATCTCCTCGACCGCGGTGCCCATCAGGCTCGGATCCTTCTGCGCCCGCGCTAGTTCGCCGGGGTTCTTGAGCAACTCCAGCAGTCCGCCGGCGATACCGGCACTGGTGGTGTCATGGCCGGCGCTGGCTACGATCACGTAGTAGGACAGCGTGTCCATATCGGTGAGCGACTCTCCGTTGATCGTGGCGTTGGCGATCGCCGAGGCAAGGTCTTCGGTCGGCGTCTCTCGGCGGGCCGCGGTCACCGCTCCGAAGTAACTGAAGAAGTCCATCATCGTGGCCAGGATGTCCTCGGGGTTGGTGCCGCGCTGGAACTCGGTGTCATCACCGCCGAACAATTCCTGGGTGAGCTTGAGCATCCGCGGGAAGTCTGAGTCCGGTAGGCCCAACAGCGACAAGATCACGTAGAGCGGGTAGTTGACCGCGATCTCCTGAGCGAAATCGACCTCTCGGCCATCCCGGCCCTCCGTGGCCAACTTGTCGACGTAGATCTTGGCGAGCTCGTCGACCCGGGTTTTCAAGTCCCGCATGGCTTTCGGACGAAACCAGTCCGCGCCGATCTTGCGTAGATCGCGGTGGTGCGGATCGTCGATGTGGATCAACGTGGCCAGGCCCATACCGGACCTCCGGTCGGCGAGCAGTTTCTCGTCGAGGTCGGCCTGCAACAACACCGGGCGCGGATCATTGGTGAACAGGTCGTTCTGGCGCTCGATCTCCATGACGTCGGCGTGCTTGGTGATCGCCCAGAACGGGCGATATCCAGGCTCATCGACCCAGGACACCGGGGCGTGGGCCCGCACATGAGCCAGAGCCTCATGTAACCGCGCCTCGTCGGTGTAGGACTGTGGCTGGGCCAGCACCCGTGCGGCGGGGTCAGAAATCCGTGCGCTCATAGAATGCTCCTCACGTGTGCCGCCAATTTGACAGGTGTCAGTTTTTCAGTCTCGTGCAGGATCGTGCCAACGCAAGCGTTTTAGGTCAATTTCGACCCGCGACTCGCCGCGTAGTCTTGGCGAGCGTGCCGTCCGGTCCTGCTCGCACCGTAATCCGGTGTGTGGCCGTACTGCTTTCGGTGGTGCTGCTTGCCGGGTGCGACCGCGCGGCACCCGTCGATCCCCTGGTGGTCCGAACCGCGGCCGGACCGGTGCGCGGCATCGCCGAGCCCGGGGTGCGCATCTTCGAGGGCGTTTCCTACGCGGCCGCACCGGTCGGCCCGCTGCGGTGGCAGCCCCCCGAGGTGCCGGTGCCGTGGACTTCGGTGCGTGATGCCACCAAACCGGGTCTGCGGTGCATTCAGGACACTCGAGTCGATCCGGATTACGGCTTGGGGACCAGTGAGGACTGTCTGAACCTGACGGTCTGGACCCCGGACGGAGCCACGCCGGAGACCCCCCGGCCGGTTATGGTGTGGATTCACGGTGGTGGCTTCCTCAATGGCAGCTCCGATATCTACAACGCGAAGTGGCTTGCCACTCGCGGCGACATCGTCGTCGTCACCGTCAACTACCGACTCGGGGCGCTGGGTTTCCTGGCGCACCCGGCGCTAGCCGGTGATCGGGGCAACTACGGGCTGGCCGACCAGCAGGCGGCGCTGCGGTGGGTTCGCGACAACATCGCCGGCTTCGGTGGCGATCCGGCCAAGGTCACCATCGCCGGGGAGTCGGCCGGTGCCATCTCGGTATGCGACCACCTCGTCGCGCCGGAGTCGTTTGGGCTTTTCCGTGCAGCGATCATGCAGAGCGGGCCATGTCAGGCCCAGGCCGACCTCGCCCCTGCGGAACGAATTGGCATCGACTACGCGGCCGGAAAGGGTTGCGGTGACCCGGTTTCGGCCCAGGAATGCCTGCGTGCGCTCCCCGTTGATCGCCTGCGCGATGGTCCGCCGTACGTCAGGATTGGCGCCAATATCCTGACCGGTCCGGTCACCGGGACACCGCGGTTACCGGTCGCCCCTGCGACGGCGGCCACCCAGGGCGGCGCCGCCCGGGTGCCAATACTCATCGGGACCACCGCTGACGAGTTCACTCTTTTCGCGGCGTTGAGCTATCTGCGCGACCATCAGCTCGCGCCCTATCGGACGCTGCTGGAGGACACCTTCGGCGCGGAGGCTCCCGCCGTGGCGGCCCAGTACCCGCTGTCGAAGTACGACGGCAGCGTCGGCCTGGCCTATGCGGCCGCGGTGACCGACGGCGTATTCGCCTGCCCCGTCGACACCATGGCAGCCGGTCTGGCGAGCCGTGCGCCGGTGTACACCTACGAGTTCAACGACTTCCGCGCACCGGTACCCGAACCCATGCGTCAGGTCCCGTTCGGGATCGGTGCCGCCCACGCCCTGGAATTGCGCTACCTGTTCGATATGGGCGGCGCCCCGCCGCTCAACCCGGCTCAGCAGGTCCTGTCTGATCAGATGATCGCCTACTGGAGCCGGTTCGTGGCGACCGGCGCACCGGATGTGGCCGGCCAGCCGGAGTGGCCGCAGCTGGATCCCGGACGGCCGCAATGGCTTTCGCTGGAAACCGGCGAGCCGAAGGTCATCACCGACTTCGCTGCCCGCCACCAGTGCGGATTCTGGGATTCACGGGGCTAGCGCGCGCCGCACCGCCAGATCCGGGGCCGCACGTCCCGCGATCAGCGGCAGATCCAGATAGGTCTTGATACCGGCGTCGGCCGCGCAGACGTAGGGGATCGCGCTGATGCAGTGGTTGGCGGTGGCCACCACGCCGGGGTTGCGGATCAGGCCTTCGGCCACCGTCTCCGGCTGCAGGCCCTTGAAGGTCAACGACACAGTGGGATCGCCGGTGATCTCCACCTCGAAGCGCTCGCCCTGATCTCCGAGTGTCCAGGGCGGGTCCAACTCCACCTCGCACATCAACCAGTTGACCGCGGCGGTGACCACCGGCCGGTCGTCGACGATGGCCTCCCAGCGGAAACGTCGCGCGCCGACGGTTCCGGGCTCCATCGGCACGATCAGATCGTCGGATCCGGTGACCGCGACCGCGACCTCCTGGGTGGATCGGATGCGTGGCTCGGCATCGAAACCCAGCTGGTCGGTCACCATCCGGACCGATTGTTTGAACCCGGCTTCCAGCAGTACCGCCATGGGTCCGCTCATGGCCTGCTCGGGGGTCAGGCCGAAGCCCATCACCTCGCGCACCACCATCGGTGCGTTGTAGGTGCGCAGGTCGGAGAACTCCTCAGCGCGCACATGCGTGATCGCCGACGACAGCGAGGAGATCATGAGCGGGAAGCGTTCGGTGATTCCGCCCGGGTGGATGCCGGATCCGTGCAGGGTGACGTTTCCGGCCACACACGCCGCTTCGATAGCGGCCACTGCCGGGCTTTTCCGGTCTGGATAGACCCAGCCGACCGGGGTGACCACGTTCTTTCCCGACTGCAGGATTCGGATGACGACCTGGTCGTCAGGCAGCAGCGGGGAGTACATGACGCAGTCGGCGTCCAGCGCCAGCAGCTCCTCGATGTCATTGGTGGCCAGCACTCCGATCGGGTCCTCGCCGGCCAATTCGCCCACGTCGCGACCACTCTTGTCGGCGCTGTGCACCCAGCAGCCGACGAGATCAAGCTCGGGGTGGCGCAGCACGCCCTGGATCGCGGCTTTTCCGACGCCGCCGGTGGCCCACTGGATGACTCTGTACATCGCAACTCCTCGTCCGGTGTTGGCACCGTATGCCCCGACGGGGGGCTTTTCCGGGGATTTGGATCAGACCTCGCTCTGGGGCATACTGGTCGGGTTGCCTTGAGCCGGTTTCGCACCCTTACCGGAGCGTGTCGCGCAAGGTGAACGACCAGCGCCAGCACTGGCGCGTCCGGTCCCCACTTCGGAGCGAGACGAATTGTCGCGTTTTCGAGGCTGCGTGCGGGTGACACACCCGAGCGCGGGGGCCGGTGGACCAGGACAGGTAAACAGCGGCAGCGAGAGCTAGCGCCCGTAACCACGGCGCGAGCACCAGCGTGTAGTGAAGGTAGGAGAAGCGTGGCGGGACAAAAGATCCGCATCAGGTTGAAGGCCTATGACCACGAGGCCATTGACGCCTCGGCGCGCAAGATCGTGGAAACGGTCACCCGTACCGGTGCCAGCGTGGTCGGACCCGTGCCGCTGCCGACTGAGAAGAACATCTACTGCGTCATCCGGTCTCCGCATAAGTACAAGGACTCGCGGGAGCACTTCGAGATGCGCACCCATAAGCGTCTCATCGACATCCTCGACCCGACGCCGAAGACGGTTGACGCGCTGATGCGCATCGACCTGCCGGCCAGTGTCGACGTGAATATCCAGTAGGGGTCTGCGAAAACATGGCTCACTCACGCAAAGGAATCCTGGGCACCAAGCTCGGGATGACCCAGGTGTTCGACGAGAACAACCACGTCGTCCCGGTCACCGTGGTCAAGGCTGGACCGAACGTGGTCACCCGCATCCGTACACCGGAGCGCGACGGCTACAGCGCCGTCCAACTCGCCTACGGCGAGATCAGTCCGCGCAAGGTCAACAAGCCGCTCACCGGTCAGTACACCGCTGCCGGCGTCAACCCGCGGCGGCACCTGGCCGAGCTGCGCCTTGACGATGAGGCCGCGGCGTCGGAGTACGAGGTCGGTCAGGAACTGACGGCCGAGATCTTCGCCGACGGCAACTACGTCGACGTCACCGGAACCTCCAAGGGCAAAG
>NZ_JAEMSG010000145.1 GCF_016462945.1 Mycolicibacterium sp.
CCCCAACCCCAACCCCGAGTTCGAGTTCGGCGCCGCCGATACCCCGGCCACTCCTATGACGTCGGCCGATCGCAGGCCGCGGCACGTCGTTGCGCACTAACCCGGTCGAGCGCCCGGTCAGCGAGTCGACCGGCTCGGCTGTCACCCGTCGTCGTTCGCGGTGGTTGTCATGGCGGGCGGGTCCAGACGACGGCATGATGGGGATCGCGCTGCTGGCCGGGTCGGCGAACGTGATCATGCAACTGGCCCGTCCAGGTGTCGGATATGGCGTATTGGAGAGCCGGGTGGAAAGCGGTCGGGTGGATCGCCATCCGATCAAGCGGGCGCGAACCACCTTCACCTATCTCGCGGTCGCCGGCCGTGGTACCGAGGAGCAGAAGCAGGCCTATCGCCGGGCGGTGAATCGCGCTCACGCCCAGGTGTATTCGACCGACGAGAGTCCGGTGACCTACAACGCGTTCGACCGGGATCTTCAGTTGTGGGTCGGCGCCTGCCTCTACAAGGGTGGCGTTGACGTCTATCGGACCTTCATCGGCGAGATGGATGATGAGACGGCCGATCAGCATTACCGCGATGGCATGGCCCTGGCAACGATGCTGCAGGTGCCGCCGGAGATGTGGCCGGCCGACCGGGCCGCCTTCGACCGGTACTGGCAGGACTCGTTGGACCAGGTTCACATTGACGACACGGTGCGCGAATACCTATATCCAATCGCGGTGTCCCGGGTGAAGGGCGTCCGCCTGCCCGCTGTGGTTCAGAAGTTCAACGAGAGCCGCGCACTTCTGATCACGACCGGGTTTCTGCCGCAGCGGTTCCGCGATGAGATGAAGCTTGGGTGGAGTCCGGCCAAGCAGCGTGAGTTCGATCGGCTGATGAATCGCATCCGGGTTGCCAACAATCTGGCGCCGCGCTGTGTGCGGGCCTTCCCCTTCAACGTGCTCCTGCACGATGTGAATTGGCGCATCCGGACCGGACGTCCGCTGGTCTGACGGCGCCGCATCGAGTTGTCAGCGACGGGCCGGATCGCCGATGTCGGAGGTGCCCGCGTCCGGCGCGATGATTCTTTTGGCGGTAACCGGCTTACCCTCAACCTTCTTGATGACCGTCGGCGCGATCGGTGGCGAGGTGATGCGGCCCTGAACAGGTGACCCGTTACGCACCGTCGGTACCGAGACACGTTTGGTATCGGTCTTCGCCTCCTTGTCGGCACCGGCGCCCTGCATGGCACCGGGTGGCATCATCGGCACGCCCGCCATACCGGCTGCCGGAGGCGAGCTGGTCGGAACGGCACCCGGCGGTGCGATCCGCGAGACCGGCGCCGACGCCGGCGAGGTTCCGGCCGACGGCACGGGCGGAAGCAGTCCGGTGGGAGTGGTGTTCGCGAGTCCACCGCCCGCACTGCCCGCACCGGCCGCGCCGCCCCCGCCATCGAAACCGCCATCGAAACCACTATCGCTGAGTGCCTCGGTATCGACGCCCGTGATCGGGTCGTCGATCGGGAGATCGGACGCACCGGCCGCCTGGTACGCCTGGGCGATCTGTTGCGGGATCTGAACCAGTGGCTGTAATGCACCACCCAGTGCGCCCGTGAGCGCACCGGCGATACCCGAGATCAACTGCGGGATCTGCTGGGCCATCTGGATGGTTGGATTCTGTCCCGCAATACCTTCCAACTCAGAGGTGGCCTGTTGATCCTGGCCGGCAAACGCATCGGCGGCCAGGATCGCCCCGGCGTCACGCTCGGCCTGTCCCGCGACGCTGTCATTGCTGTCCGGTGGATCGTCGGCGTTGGCCGCCAGGCCGAGTACGCGCAGAAGTTGTTCGATCGGGGTGAGCCCCGCCACCAGCGGATCGGAGGCGATGGGGGGTGGTGCCACGTTGGCCCCTGCAGCCTGTAGGTACTGAGCGGTATCGGCGTTCAGTCGGTCGCCGCTCATGGGAGTGCTGCTGCCTGGCCCGCCGTGGCATGAGCATGAAACCAGGCGAAGTGGTAGTCGGCGAGCGTCTTCTCGTCATCGATGAGTGCATCTACGGTGGCTAACAGCTGCCAGTTGCCTATCGCTGCGGCGCTGACGGCGGCCGGGTAGCTGTTCAGGACGGTGTGAGCCACCGCGTTGAGGTGACGGCGCAACACGGCGATTTCAGAATCCAGACAACCCGTGCGCGCGACGGTGGCCAGGGCCACCGTATGTGCCATGCGCGGCAGCCCGCTGCGCCATCTGGTGGCCCGAGTCAATTCCCAGCCCAGATCGTCAACCGCAGTGGTGCGCCGCGCATCGATCGATATCGGCACCGCCTCGCCCCACTCGCCGACGGTGTCATCATCGGGTGCATACGTTTCCATCACCGTCGCGTCGCCGATCAATGTCTTGAGATTCCCGCTCCGGTGACCCGGTTCCAACACCCGGACTCCGGCCGGAATGTCGATATGCGGGGGAATCCATCCACTCGCCAGATCAGTCACCAGAACGGTGCTGCCATCCCGGCGATCACCAATTGCCCACCGCAACAATGGTTCCTGACGTGCCACCGCATCCAGGAGCCGGCGCAGGCGGGTCCTGGCGGCGGAGAGCGCGGCGACGGCGCCGACTGCCGTGGCGTTGGCCGCGGTGACCGCGTTGGCGCCCGTTGCCGCGAGCTGCCCGCGAGCTACCGAGGTGTGAGCGAGCGCAGGCGCATTGGCGGCGTTGAGCGGAGCCGATGCCGGTGTCGCCCCGGGGGTGGTAGCGGTGGGTGCCGGCGGGATTGTCGTGACGGCCGGCCGGAGGTCTGTGCCGTAGCGGGCCAGCGGCCCGGCGGCAACCGCAGGTGTGGTGGTCGGCGTGGCTACCGGGGTGGTGGGGGAGCCGGTCGGTGATACGGCGACTGCCGACAATGGTGCGCCGGCGACCGCTGTCGGTGATATCGCGAGTGGGCTGGCTGGGGTATCGCTGTCGGACTCGCGGATCGCATTCACGGCGCCGGTCGTCAGGGCCTCCGTGCCCGCCGACAGCGGTGCCCCTGCAGAGATACCGGAAGCCAAACTTTCAGCGAGTGATTCGGGGGACAGTACGGGCTCGCTGCCCGTCGGCGCGGTCATCATGGCGCTGACTTCATTGTGGATGAACTCCAGATTCGGTGACCCGAATGCGCGTTCCAGAGTGACGCCATGGGATCGTGCAAACTGCCGTGCCGATATCTCCGTTTGCCCTGTGGCCAAGACCGACTGGATCGCGTCGCACACGTTGGCGCTGCAGGTTGCAGCTTTGGCGTTGGCCTGCTGGTGTGCATCCGTCACGGTCTGCACGATTGCGCTGATCTTTTCTGGCCCCGGGTCGCCGGAGTCAAGAATTCGGCGGATCGCGGAGTTTCCGCTCGCGGCAATCGCCGTCAGGTCCGCCCGCAGTTCGGCGATCCACTGGTGGGCGGACGTGTAGGACGCGTGTTTGGCGAGGCTTCTCGCGGCGATATCGCGTGCACCGGATTCACCGAATCCGAATGATTGGCGTGCGCTGTCGGCGGTCAGCCCTTCCTGGGCGGCCAGGATTCCGGTGCGAACCGACCGCAGGATCTCGGCGTAACCGTCATAGGCCGATCCGAGCGCGGCACGGTCGGCGGCGGCAGCACCGAGGATGGCAAGTGACCCCGAACCAGGCCACTGATGGCCGACAAGAAGTTGCGACCATTCGCCACTCGGCAGATCCGCCATGGCGCGGATCGTATCGACGTGGTCGCCCGCGCGGTATTCACCACAACCCCCTCTGCCAGCGCCGGGTCGAACCGTGGCCGAACCTTTACTTGACCCCCGCTGAGCCATCACTGGACGATGAGGGCATGCGCCGAGTACTGGTACCGCTGAGTGCTGCCGTCAGTGCGGCGGTGCTGGCCGTTGCGTCGGCCCCACCGGGCGGGGCCCAAACACCGTGGTTTGAGGCCACTGTCGCCAACGCCACCCAGGTGCTCTCCGTCGTGAGCACGGGGGGTTCCACCGCGAAAATGGACGTCTGGCAGCGCACCGTCACCGGCTGGGAACCGGTCGGCACCGGGATCGGTGTCCACGTCGGTGCCAACGGTATGGCGCCCAAAGCGCACGACGGCAATATGGCTACGCCGATGGGGGTCTACAGCCTGGACTTTGCTTTCGGCACCCAGCCCAACCCCGGTGGTGGCCTGCAGTATGTGCAGACGACACCGGACTACTGGTGGTCCAGCGAGGGCCCGACCTACAACACCATGCAGGTCTGCAAGAAAGCCGACTGCACGTTCGACACCTCACCGGCCAGTGGTACCGAGAACCTCTACATCCCGCAGTACGCGCACGCCATCGTGATGGGCGTGAACAAGGAGCGCATCCCCGGCAACGGCGCCGCCTTCTTCGTGCACACCACCGACGGTGGTGCTACCGCCGGCTGCGTGGCTCTGGATGACGACACTCTGGTCAAGATCATCCGCTGGTTACAACCCGGCGCGGTGATCGCGATCGCGCAGTAGCCGGGCCAGCACTCAGGCCAGTGCTCAGGCTATTGCTGAGCCCGGCCGCACCTTGAAGTTCAACCCCTCCACGGATTGCGACACGTCATAGGTGCGGTCGTATCCGGTCGCACAGATCTTCCAGCCATCGGGCGTCCTGCGGTAGCGGTCGTGGTAAAACCCGGCCCCGAAGAGCATGAAGTTGTACTCCGGCACAATCACGCGGTCCTGCAGGTACCAGGTGGCCGCGCCCTCGTCGCCGTCGACCGTGATTTCCGGGTGGGTCACCCGGTGTTCGGTGATCACGCCGGCCGGCATCGAGGTGCGCATGTACTCCACCAGATCCGTGCGATTGGTGAAGTGGTGCTCCTGACCCAGCGACGAGCCGTAGTCGCCGACGATGTCCTCGGTGAGGGTCTCGGCGAAGTCGTCCCAGTGTTTGGTGTCCAGAGCCCGCAGGTAGCGGTACTTCACCTGTTTGATTGCCTCGATCGCGTCCACATCAGCCATGCCCGACATTGCAACACACCCATCCGTCGTGGACTAGGTTTTGACGGGTGAGCCAATCACAGAGTCGCTTTTTCGCGCTGTCCCGTGCTGAACTGGCCGTCCTGGTGCCCGAACTTCTGCTGATCGGCCAACTGATCGACCGATCTGGAATGGCTTGGTGCATCCAGTCTTTCGGCCGCGCTGAGATGCTTCAGATCGCGATCGAGGAGTGGGCCGGCGCCAGCCCGCTCTACACCAGACGCATGCAGAAGGCGCTGGGGTACGCCGGCAACGACATCATCACCATTTTCAAGGGTCTCCAGTTCGATATTGGTGCCCCGCCGCAGTTCATGGACTTCCGCTACACCGTGCATGACCGCTGGCACGGCGAGTTCCACCTCGATCACTGCGGCGCCCTGCTCGACGTGGAACCGATGGGTCCCGATTACGTCCAGGGCATGTGTCACGACATCGAGGACCCCACCTTTGATGCCACCGCGGTGGCCACCAACCCGCGAGCGCAGGTGCGGCCGATCCATCGGCCTCCGCGCGCGCCGTCCGACCGGACGCCGCATTGCGCATGGA
>NZ_JAEMSG010000053.1:0-6871 GCF_016462945.1 Mycolicibacterium sp.
GTACTCCGACCCCGGGTAGGTCCGCATATCGACTGACTTGGCGACCTCGAAACGGTGGTCGCCCTGGCAGTCGACGATGGCGGCGTCATCCGGGGCGTTGTCGGGCCAGGTGAGGCAACTGCCCGGCTTGGCGTCTGCGAATGCCGCTTTGGCCGACAGCCGGAGTCCCTCAGAAGCGGCGTAGCGGCCAAGCGGACCCTGAAGGCCCATCGGCAGGGCGGTAACGACCCCGGCGATCAGGAGACCGCCCAGGGCGGTCAGCATCAGTGCGCGGCGGGTCGACGTGGCGTGCAGTGTGCCGACAAGGGTGCGCCGTTGGACCGACTCCACTTCAGGCTGGTCGGCAGTCGTCTCGTCACGCTCGGATAGCTGCAACATCGACTTCATTGTGGCAGGCCGAGACAGTGGTGTGACAACTGATGCAGATGGACTGTTATGGGGTTGTGCTGTGCCGGTCTACATGGCCGAAAGTAGGGTTCAGGACGTGATCGACCTGAAATTGGTGCGAGAGGACCCCGATAGGGTGCGCCGGTCGCAGCTCAGCCGGGGCGAAGACCCCGCATTGGTGGACCTCCTGCTCGACGCCGACACCGCCCGCCGCGCGGCGATCTCCGAGGGTGACACACTGCGTGCCGAGCAGAAGGGAGCCAGCAAGAGTGTGGGATCGGCCTCCCCGGGGAATCGCCCCGCCCTTCTGGAGCGCGCACAGCAACTTGCCGCCGAACTGAAGACGGCCGAGCGGCGTCAGGCCGAGGCGGAGACCGCTCTCAGCACCGCCCATCTCGCGATCCCCAACGTGGTCATCGAGGGCGTGCCGTCCGGCGGCGAGGATGACTTCGTGGTGCTCGACGTGGTCGGCGAGACCCGGGCGATCGCAGACCCCCTGGACCATCTTGAACTCGGCGAGTCGCTGGCCCTGATCGACACCGAACGCGGCGCCAAGGTGTCGGGGTCGCGGTTCTATTTCCTCACCGGCCGCGGCGCGTTGCTGCAACTGGGCTTGCTGCAGTTGGCCGTCCGGCTGGCAACGGACAACGGCTTCACTCTGATGATCCCTCCGGTTCTGGTTCGTCCTGAGATCATGGCGGGTACCGGGTTCCTCGGTGCGCACGCGGATGAGATCTATCGTCTCGAGGCCGACGACCTGTACCTGGTGGGAACATCAGAGGTTCCGATGGCCGGCTACCACGCAGGAGAGATCCTCGACTTGTCCGCCGGACCGCTGCGCTACGCAGGCTGGTCGACGTGCTTTCGGCGGGAGGCAGGCAGCTACGGTAGGGACACCCGAGGAATCATTCGGGTTCACCAGTTCGACAAGGTCGAGGGTTTTGTTTACTGCCGACCCGAGCAGGCTGAGGCAGAGCACCAGCGGTTACTCGGCTGGCAGCGGCAGATGCTTGAGCTCATCGAGGTGCCGTACCGCGTGATCGACGTCGCCGCAGGAGATCTCGGCTCGTCTGCCGCGCGGAAGTTCGACTGCGAAGCCTGGGTACCCACCCAGCAGGCCTACCGTGAGTTGACGTCAACGTCGAACTGCACAACGTTCCAGGCCCGCAGGCTTGCCACCCGCTATCGCGACGAGAGCGGCAAGCCACAGATCGCCGCAACGCTCAACGGAACTCTGGCGACGACCCGATGGCTGGTCGCGATTCTGGAGAACCATCAGCAGCCGGACGGCACTGTCCGCGTGCCGACTGCACTGGTGCCCTTCGTCGGGACGGAGGTTCTGGAACCGTGATCAGCCCAGCAATGATCGAGATGGACCTCGACGAAGTGCGCGGCTGGTTCGGCTTCGGTGTTGCAGGGAATTTTGCCGGACATCTCGAACAGGCCGGGGAAGCAGTCGATTTCGCAGCCGTGGAAAGCAAGGGCGATGCGCCCAAGGGAATCTTCCCGTGGTACGCCCCGGGCCACGACAGCTTCCTGGGCGAGTTCCCGTTGTCGCACGATGCTCTGATCGCGCCCGTGACAACGCAGGCCGATGGTCCGCTCAACTTGCAAATCGAACCCGAGGTAGGCCTTGCCTGCCGGGTGCTCTGGGACGGAGACACCGTCGCCACGCTGCAACCGTTCGCGCTGGGGGCTTTCAACGACTGTTCTATTCGTCGGCCGAACGCGCCCAAGATCAGTCACAAGAAGAACTGGGGACCGGCGTCCAAAGGGGTTGCGCGCGAATTCTTCGACATCGGTGACCTCACCGTGGACGGGCCGACGGCCACCCTGCGGTTGCTGTGTCATCTCCGCACCGCCGACGGGGTGCACCACGAGTACGGCACAGACAGTCCCCTGCTGGGCTATTCCTATTACGGCCAGATGCTGCTCGACTGGATCACCGAACGGTTGGCCAACCAGACGGGTTCGCCCGACACTCCACTGGAGGATGTCGGCGCGTTGATGGTGGCCTGTGGACGTCCCTGCACTGCGTTGATCGGGATTGGCGCGACGCGGTACACCGATTATGGCGAGTCGACCTACCTGAAATCCGGCGACGAGGGGATCGTTCGGGTCTATGACACCGCCGGAGACGCGTACTCCGAACTGAGCCAACTGGTCTGGCAGCCCTGAGGATCGGCGCCGTCAGCGGCCCAGTACCTTGCCGAACAACGCCAGAAACTCTTCAGGATCAACCGGGGTGAATGCCGGACTGGGCCAGACACCTGGCATATCGAGGGTGACCAGGATGGACCTTGTGGGGCGGCGGGCATCCAACGGTAACCAGCGCCGCAGATCCGAGGTGCCCCAGAGTCGGAAGCGTTGCATCCAGATGCCCAGCGGTTCGGCCTGGTAGCCCTTGATCGACTGCAACGGAATGATTTTCGCGGTTCCGGACGGGAAGTGATAACGCCTTAGCGTCAGGGCGTGGCGATCCAATTGCACCAGACCATCGTCGTAGTACTGCCGCGGTGGGCGGGTCATGTCGGCGAGCAGCGCAATGGGTGACCCTTGCTGGTCAGACAGCGACCTGACTCCAGGTCCCACTTCCAGCCGTGCAGGTTGCATGTCAACGTGGCTCCCTCCACCACGCCGAACTTCGACAGATCGGCCTTGAGATGCGGGCAGCGCCGCTGCATCTGCCAACCGTCCAGAGTGATCGTTGAGCTGTCATCGTGCGCCTCGGCGAACCAGCCGTCGGCGTAGGCGATGCGCTCGTCGGTGAGGCACTTGAAAAAGGTATAGAGGTACTCGTTGTAGCCGCCGACCCGCCAGGCTTTGAACCGCGTGGACAGGAAGATCGTGTTGACCCAGTCGGGCTCTTCGTCTCGCAACACGGTGCGGACGAGCTCAGGGGCGATCTCGAAACCGTAGCGGAACTTCTCATCCGGAACAGGTTCGCGCACAGTACGTTTCGGAAAGTCCACAACGACGGTTTCAGCCCCCAGCTTGAGCTCGACCGGGTAGCCGATTCCGTCACAGATCTGGTCGCTGGCCAGCATGATCGGCTCGAAGCGGGCGCGCAGTGATTCCAGTAGCGGGTCACCGCCCCCCGGCGCCCACGTAGCCTTCTCGGCAGCCAGTACCGGTGCCATCCGTTCGGCGTAGGACGCGATGTAGTCCGCCTTGCCGGTGGTGAAGATCTTCTCGACCTGGTCGTCCGCGATGGGATGGGTCAGCGAGATCAGTTGCGAGCCGGTGAAATCGGCGACCGAACCGGGGATCATCAACAGGCCACCATGATGACCGTGCAGACGCAGCTGCTCGAGGAAGACGACCTGGTCGGGAAAAATGTTTCCCGGGTCGCCACGATCGTCGTTGAGGTAGCGCAGTTCCGGATCAAGGAAGCATGGCGGCCCGGCCGACGGGATAACCCAGGCGGCACCGATGTCGGCGATGTACTGCCGGCAACGATCCATGCCGCGCTGGCGCTTCTGGCTGGCGAAGGCCTCCTTGGCACGATCGGGCATGTCGTAAACCATCGGGTACCAGATAGCCCCGGAGTACTGCGTCAGGTGAACATCGACACCACCGAAATCGGCGAGTGCGTCCAGGGTCACCGGCCGGGAGTCGTTCATGTTGAACACCGTTGTGTCTCCGTCGGAGATGACGATGCCGGAGTCGCCGATCGGACCGTCGGCGGGAGCGCGCAACGCAATGATCATCATGTCGAGATCGCCCTTGGGGCCGCTGAGGTGGTGCTTCACCGAGTCCTCAGTCTCGAAGAATTGATGAAATCCCAGCGCCTGCAACTCCCGCTTGAGATCGGGCACCGGAAAGTCGGGCAGCAGCACCACGGCATCGGTGTTGACGTACTCGGCCAGTAGTGCGGGGTCGAAGTGGTCGGAGTGCAGGTGCGAGATGTAGAGGTAATCGCAATCCCCGAGGGCGGCCCAGTCCAGGCCGCTGTTGTCGGGGAACACGAACCACGAGCCGAAGTAGGCCGGGTTCAGCCATGGGTCGCACAGAATGCTTCCCGCGTGCGTATCGACTCGAAAGCCGGCATGGCCGATGCTGGTGAGCTGCACGAATACCCTTTCCCACGGCGGACGCGACTCCTCATGAGCTTAGCGGCCCGTGCACTAGGCTGACCGTTGTGGAGCCGGCGTACGGGACTGTCATCGCGGCCGTTCGGCTGCTGTGGCGAACTCAGGGCTTGCGTTTCACCATCACCGGCATGGAGAACCTGCCCGCACACGGGGGCGCAGTGGTGGCGATCAACCACACCGGCTACATCGACTTCACCTTCGCCGGCCTGCCCGCCTACCGTCGCAAACCAGCCCGTTTGGTGCGGTTCATGGCCAAGCAGGAGGTCTTCGACCACAAGATCACCGGGCCGATCATGCGGAGTCTGCACCATATCCCGGTGGACAGGTCCAGCGGCGCGGCGTCCTTCGACGCCGCCGTCCACGCGCTCAGGGCCGGCGAACTGGTCGGGGTGTACCCGGAGGCGACGATCAGCCGAAGCTTCGACCTCAAGGAGTTCAAGTCCGGTGCAGCGCGGATGGCCATCGCCGCTGACGTGCCGATCATCCCGCACATCGTCTGGGGCGCTCAGCGCATCTGGACCAAGGACCACCCGCGCACGATGTGGCGGCCCAAGGTGCCGATTTCGATCGCCATCGGCGAGCCGATCATGCCCAGTCTGCCGCCCACTGAACTGACTGCCCTGCTGCGTTCCCGAATGCAACATCTGCTTGAGCAGGTTCAGGACGCGTACGGCTCGCACCCGCCCGGTGAGTTCTGGGTGCCGCATCGACTCGGCGGTGGTGCGCCCACACCCGCTGCGGCTGCCGAACTCGAGACCGCCGAGCTCGCCGAGCGGGCCGCCCGACGCCAGCCGCGTGGCACCGGGGCCACAGGCTGATACCGGATGGAACTGGTTTACCGAACCCTTGAGGTCCTGGCCTTCGTTGCAGCGCGTGTGCTGGGGACGACAATCACCTATCAAGGGCTGGAGAATATCCCCGCTCACGGCGGAGCGGTCGTTGCGACCAACCACACCAGCTACATCGACTTCCTGCCCGTAGGGCTGTCCGGCCGGAAACGCCGACGCTGGATCCGGCTGATGCCCAAGGCCGAGATGCAGAAGGTCGGAATCGTCAACTTCGTGATCAAAAACACCGGCGCCATTCCGGTGGATCGTCGGGCCGGTGCCGTCGCCTACAGCCAGGCGGTGCGCGCACTGCGGGCCGGCGAGTTGGTAGGGGTCTACCCGGAGGCCACCATCAGCCGCAGTTTTGAGCTCAAGGAGTTCAAGAGCGGTTCGGCGCGCATGGCGGTGGAGGCACAGGTACCGATTATTCCGATGATTGTTTGGGGAACCCAGCGCATCTGGACCAAGGATCACCCGAAAAACCTGGGCCGCAACAAGATTCCCATTGTTGTCCGGATTGGCAGGGCGTTGCCACCGACTGGCACTTCGGCCGAACTAGATGTGGCGCTGCGGACGGCGATGATCGCGATGCTCCACGATGTCCAGGAGAGTTATCCGCACCCGGCGGGCGCCTACTGGGTTCCGCACCGACTGGGCGGCGGCGCACCGACGCCGGCTGAGGCCGTCCGTCTCGACGAGGCCGAGTCCTCAGAACGCGCCCGCCGCGCGGCGCAGGACCCCTGATGTTGCCCGCTCTGATTGCCACCGATGTCGACGGCACCCTGCTCAATGGCGAGGACCGGATCACCGAACGTACCCGCCAGGCGATCCGGGCCGCGGTGGCCGACGGGACTCAATTCGTGTTGGCCACCGGCCGCCCGCCGCGATGGATTTCCCCGGTGGTCGACGAACTCGGATTCGCGCCGATGGCAGTGTGCGCCAACGGTGCGGTGATCTACGACGCCGATACCGACCGGGTCATCTGGGCCCGGACGCTGTCGGTGGATCTGCTCGCCGAACTCGCCGAGATTTCTCTTCGCGCGGTTCCCGGTGCCGGTCTGGCGGCCGAACGGGTGGGTAAAAGTGCGCATGACTCGGCTACACCGCAGTTCGTCAGCGCGCCGGGCTACGAGCATGCCTGGCTCAATCCGGATAACACCGAGGTGTCCTTCGAGGACGTCCTCAGTGCACCGGCGGTCAAACTCCTCGTGCGCAAACCCGGTGTGCCGAGTTCACAGTTGGCGGCCATGTTGGCCAAACACGTTGGTCTACTTGGTGATATCACCTACTCGACCAATGATGGTCTGGTGGAGATCAGCGCGGTCGGAATCAGCAAGGCGATCGGCTTACAAGAGATTGCGCGGCCGCTGGAGATTTCCGCGCAGGACACGGTGGCGTTCGGCGATATGCCCAATGATGTTCCGATGCTGCGGTGGGCCGGCCACGGTGTCGCGATGGGTAATGCCCACCCGGACGCCATCGAGGTGGCAAACGAAGTCGCCGAATCCAACAACGATGACGGACTCGCACGAGTACTTGAACGCTGGTGGTTGTAGGGCGCTG
>NZ_JAEMSG010000053.1:6971-19353 GCF_016462945.1 Mycolicibacterium sp.
CACCCAAGGGTGAATCGACGCGGCCGTCGGGCGCTGCACCCAAGGGTGAATCGACGCGGCCGTCGGGCGCTGCACCCAAGGGTGAATCGACAGTGCGCGCCAGTGCTCTTACGGTGAGGTCGTACCGCGGCGAGGGCCCGCGGCGATCGGGAGGGTAGACCCATGGTTCTCAATGTCAACGCGGTAACGGTAGGCGCATCCGCTGCCACCGAAGCAGGTATCGGGGCGCAGCTGAGTACCGCCACCGCGGCAGTGGCGGAGGCACTAACCGGTGTCATGCCGATGGGCGCGGATCTCGATTCGGTGCAGTTCGCGGCGGTTCTGAATGCGGTTGGTGCCGCCTGTATCGGAGCTGCCATCGAGCATCTGTCCCACCGTGGCCTTTTCGCTGAGGCGCAGAATCTGTCGGCCGCGACCTACACCGCGACCGACCTCATCAACAACACGGCACTGTCGCTCTAGGACCGATGCGGCTCCGCGGTTATAGGACTTGTGCGCAGCCATGCCGGATCCCTCGTGGCCCTCTCTCCCACCTGAAGCCAACCATCTGCGGTTGGCCGGTCCAGGTTTAGCCGGAACGGCGACAACGATGGTCAATGCAGCGGCCTGGCAGGCGCTGGCGGTAAGTCATGAGTTCGCCTTCTCGCTCTCGACGCTCAACACCGCCGTGACCGCGATGAACTTCGAGGGGGTGGGTGGTGTGAGTTCAGTCGCCGCGATCACCGCCCTCAATACTTCGCTGCAACTCCTCGCAGGCTGGGTTCAGGAGAAACCCCCCATAGCGGCCAGTGCGGTCACCGCGTACGAGACGGCGGTCTCGGCGATGATCCCGGCCGAGATCTGTATCGCCAACCGCACCGAGCAGGCGGCGGCTGTGGCGGTAAACCCGGCCGTGCTGGGAGCGCTCACTCCGGCGATCATCGCCCTGGATACCGAGTACTTCGGCGAACATTGGCCGCACAACGCCGGTATCGGCGCGGCTTATGGTGCCGCGTTGGCAGCACTTGCCGCGGCACTGGCGATCCCCCCACCCATTTCGCCACCGGGCGCCTCCGCTGCCGCGCCGGCGACGTCCGCGGCCGCGGTGGCGCAGGCGGCCGGCCGGGTCGTCGCGGGCGAAGCCATGAAGGAGTCCGGGCAGCTGGCCAAATCGGCCGGCGATGGTGCTGCAGGGCCGACCGAAGCTGCGGTTCGGGCCGGACAGATGATGATGCAGCCGATTCAGGCTGTGTTGGGTTCGATGCAGCCCGCGGTGGGGATGTTCCAGGCCCCGGTACAAGCGGTGCACAGTCTCGCGGGCCTACCTCAGTCGCTGGCCGGATCGCTGCGCGGAATATCGGTCGGTGGGGAGGCCAACGCGACCGCGGTTCCCACGGCGACGCCTACTGGCGCGGGAGCTGCGGTTTTCGAGCGGGGCCCGGGCACCGGCGTCGGTGGCACCGGGACGGCGGGCGGTGGCATCGGTGCGCTGCCGGGTGGTGGTGTCACCAGTTACTCCCGCCCATCGAGCAGCTTTGCCCCGGAGGGCGCGGGCCGACCCAGGGGCCTGCAAACCGGATTGCTGAGCGCGGCCGAATTACATGCCCCCGCAACGACCGGGACGAGTAACAGCGTGTTGCCGATGTCGCCGGCCGGAGCCGGAATTCCCGCCCGCGGAAAAGACGCGAGCAACTCCGACGGCGGCCCGCGTTCCCGCATCGTTGCCGAACCGCAGACCCAACCTGGAATGCCGCGCTAGCTGGCTTCCAACCGGCCGGGAAATCTCGTCACGAGGCCCCGCAAATGGTCGGCGACCGTCGAGGACACCGTGTTAGGTTCACCCTCGCCGGACGCCGAGTCGGATTGTGAACCATGGATACCGAGGAGGCCTGCAGATGAGCAAGGGCCGTTCGCTGGCCTTGGTCACGCTGGCCTACTTCGTCGCTGTCGCGGTTGGGCTCGGATGGTTGTACTGGGGACCGCACACCGGCCGGCTGTGGCTGGACACTCTGATCGCCGACGTGCTCGCTACCGCGGTGGTCTTCGTCTTCAGCCGGATCTACCGTAATTCCAGCTTCTATGACGCCTACTGGAGCGTGATTCCGCCGCTGCTTGCGCTGTACTGGTGGTTGCAGGGGCCATTGGGTCCGACGGGGCCCGGTTCATTGCGATGCTGGTTGCTTTCCGCGGTGATGTTCTATTGGGCGGTGCGGCTGACGGCCAACTGGGCCTACGGCTTTCCCGGTCTGCACCATGAGGACTGGCGCTATCCGATACTTCGAGACGGTGCAGGCCGCTTCGAGTTCCTGGCCGATCTGTTCGGCATTCACTTGTTTCCGACGCTCCAGGTGTTCGTCGGCATGCTGCCGGTCTACGTTGCACTGACCAGGCCCGGCGACGGACTGGTGGGGCTGACGTGGGTTGCCTTTGTGATGGGTGTCGCAGCAGTCACTCTCGAACTGGTTGCCGACGTTCAGATGCATCGTTTCGTCACCGAGCGCCGACCGGGCGCGGCGATGGACCGCGGATTGTGGGCGTGGTCACGTCATCCCAACTACGTCGGTGAGATCGGCTTCTGGTTCTCGCTGGCGCTGTTCGGCATTGCCGCGTCGCCGCGCGACGCGTGGTGGTTGTTCGTCGGCGTCGCACTGATGGTCGCGATGTTCCTGGGCGCAAGCATTCCGTTGATGGAGAAGCGCAGTTTGGAACGCCGCCCGCAGTACCAGGACGTCATCGATCGGGTGCCGAGGCTGGTTCCGCGCCCGCCCCGCCGGGCTCCGGAAGCCGCTGGCCCGGGATGATTCGGCCGCGCGTGGTGATCGCCGGTCTCGGCGACAGTGGGCTGCTGACCGCGATCCGGCTGGCCCGTTTCGCCGATGTGGTGGGGATCTCGGTCAAGCCGGCTCTGGTCAGCGGCCAGGAGTTAGGCATGCGGCTAACTCGCCCGGCTGACTGGGCTCGCGACTATTTCGTGCCATTCGACCGCTACCGCGCGCTGGACCGGGTACGCACCGTGCAGGCCAAGCTGACGAGGGTCGACCTTGCGGCCCGGGTGGTCTATGCCCAGCGCCCCGACGCCACCGAGGTCTGTGAAACCTATGACGCTCTGGTCATTTCGACAGGTGTGCGCAATGGCTTCTGGCGCCAGGCTGCGTTGCAATCACCGGCCGAGATCCGCACGGAGATCACCGCTGACTACGACCGGCTCGCCGCCGCCGGGTCGGTGATCGTGGTAGGTGGAGGCGCGGCTGCGGTCAGTGCGGCCGCCAATATTGCCGCTCGTTGGACCGGCAAACGGGTCGATCTTTGTTTTCCGCATGAGCGGCCCCTGCGCGAGCATCACCCGCGGACATGGGAACACCTGCGGCGCAGGCTGATCCGGCTTGGCATCGGCCTACACCCCGGCCACCGTGCGGTGATACCGGCCGGGTTCGACTGCGACGCGATCACCGGTGATCCGGTGCAGTGGAGTACCGGCCAGCCACCCGCGCGGGCCGATGCAGTGCTGTGGGCCATCGGGCGGGTGCGGCCCAATACCGACTGGCTACCGCCTGACCTCCTCGACGAGGACGGCTTCGTCCACGTCACCCCGGAGTTGCGCGTGCCCGGGTACCGGGGAGTGTTCGCCATCGGTGATGTGGCCGCAACCGATCCGTTGCGTTCCTCGGCACGCAACCGCGCCGATGTGGTGCTCGCCCACAACATCCGCGCGGAGCCCGCCGGGCGGCCCTTGCGCTCCTATAAGCCGCCGCGTCGGCGCTGGGGGTCGGTGATCGGAATCCAGTCCGACGGGGTGGAGGTGTTCGCCCCCAACGGTCGGCCGTACCGGGTCCCGGCGTGGCCGGCCGAGCGGGTGCTGATGCCGTGGATCGTGCGGCGCGGCATCTACCGGGGTGTTCGGCGCAACCAGCCAATGGGCTAGGTGCGGACGAGTCGGCCGCTGACCTGGCAAAGATTTATTTCCGCACCGGGGCGGCGGGTTCGGTGAGGTGTCGCGGCCGGGCGGTGAAGCTGGCCCGCAGCGGGAAGGGTCTGGTTTTGCCGCCGTCAGCGCTGTAGCGCGTGGTGTAGGAGAGATTGCTGGTGGTAATTTTGGCGAATTCGGATTCTGGTCCAAAATTGTGAATTGACCGTGCTAGAGATACCTCCCATAATGGGTCGATGGAGGGCCAAACGGAGCCGGACGGGGTTAGCGACAGGGATCGTGTCGCATCTATCCTGCGTGCTTTGGACGCGGGCAACAATCACTGGGAGGCGCTCCTGGCAGAGGCTGAACTGATCACGTACACCGTCGATATGGGAGATATCCATGCCGTTGCCAACTGCGATGGCAAACTGATCGAACTCACTCTGCAGCCCAATGTGGTGACCGACTACAGCCACGGAGAGCTGTCTGAGCGGATGAACGTCGCGTTCGCCGCCCTGGCTGATGAGGTCCAGGCGGACTATCGGATGCGCTACGGCGACGGCCTGCGGTGACCGTTCCGACAGGGTGGCGCCCGATATGCCGCTGAACCTTTCCAATCGAGACCAGAACTCGGGTCACCGCTTCTACAACCGGCGATTGCGCGCTGCGATCACCAGGTTCTCGGTGCGGATGACGCATGACGATCGAAAGCAGCAGGCGGCGCTGGTCCTGTCCGTGGTCTTCGTCATGCTGGGATGCGGGTGGATGGCTCTCCTGCACTTCATGAAACCGTCAGGTTTGGTGGGCCAGTCTGCGATTGTCGGCAATCGGGACACCGGTGCCCTGTACGCGAAGATCGAAGGCCGCCTTCATCCGGCGCTCAACCTGACGTCGGCCCGATTGGCGACGGGCAGAGCCCTGTCACCGACGTGGGTGACGTCCCAGGAAATCGGTAAGTACCCGACCGGCCCCATGATCGGCATTCCCGGTATCCCGGACGATCTGGCGGTAGCTGGCAATCCGCTGTCGGCCTGGGCCGTCTGCGACACCGCGTCGGCGCGCGGCGGCCCAAACGCACCGACGGTGACTGCCATCGGCGGAGAGTTGACCGTTGGTGATCGCGCGGCACCAATGGGCCCGGCATCGGCGATTCTCACCTCCTACCGCCGTTCGACCTACCTGATCTGGAACGGCCAGCGGAGCCGGATCGACCCAGCTGATCGCGCAGTTACCTTCAACCTCGGGCTCGATCCCGGCAAGACCAGACCCGTCGAGATTTCTAATGCCCTCTTCGACGCCGTGCCCGCAACAGAACCACTGGTGGCCCCCTCAGTTCCAGGGGCGGGAACGCCGTCGCGGTGGCTACCAGGATCGGTTGTGGGACGAGTTCTCCAGACCAAAGATGCCAGCGGAATCGTCAGTGGTTTCTACGTGCTGTTGTCCAACGGGGTGCAGAAGATAACCGCCTTCGTTGCCGATCTGCTGCGCACTGCGGATAGCCAGGGAGCGGTCCAACCCCAACTTGTCGCACCGGACAGACTGGTCGACATCCCAGAGGTAGAGGTACTCGAAGTGTCCTTTTATCCGACCGGCAAGCTGGAGTTCATCGACACCGCCGCCAATCCGGTGAGTTGCGTCAGCTGGAAGAAGCTGTCCACCGACAGACAGGCCACTATCACCGTGTTCAACGGCCGGGGTCTGCCCATACCGCAGGGTTTCGACTCCCATATCGTCGGATTGGTCCGGGACAGCCGGGGTCCCGACTCCGTCGAAGCGCAGCAGACGCTCATGCTACCGGGATCGGCGAACTTCACCGCGTCCACCAGTGGTGCGATCACCGCCGACACCCGCGAAAGCCTGTTCTGGGTCTCGCCGCAGGGCGTCCGATATGGGATCGACCGGGATCCGAACACCGTGCAGGCGTTGGGAATCGACCCACTCCGGGCCGTCCAGGCGCCCTGGCCGATTTTGCGTACTTTCGCGGCCGGACCGCCCATCAGCCGGGGAAACGCGCTGTTGGCCCGCGACATCATCGAGCCGGGCGGGGCGATGGCGGTGTTGCCACCGTCCGGCCCACACGACACAGGGGGATAAGGATGTCAAAGAGGGGATTCGTTCGGGGCGATCGCACGTCGGCCCCCGCAGTCACTCCGGTCCGGCTGCTCATCGCCCCGCCCTTGGCGCTGCCCGAACGGGAACCGCGCAACATCCTGCTGATGATCGCCGCTCCTGCATTGCTGGTGGGAATCGTCGGGACCTTGGTTGTCATGTACAGCTCGGGGGTCCGGTCGCTACAGTCCGGATTCTTCCCCATGATCGGTCTGGTGGGATTCGGGGCGCTAATGTTCAGCGGCCGATTCGGCCGCGGCCGTCGGGTCAGCTGGGGTGAACAAGAGAAGCAGCGCCGAACCTATCTGCGTTCGCTTGATGAGGATCGCGACGAAATTCAGCGAACTGCGCAGCAGCAGCGCAGCAGCCAGCTATTCGTTCACGGGGACCCCAGGATGCACGACACGATAATCGGCGGTTCGCGGATGTGGGAGCGGCGCAGCACAGATCCTGATTTCCTCGACGTCCGGCTGGGCGTCGGGCTGCAGTCGACGGCGGACTCCGCGGTGTCGGTGCAATGGCCTGAGGTTCCGGTTGGGGAGGAACTCGAACCTGTCACCGGGCGCGCGCTGCGAGATTTCATTGTGGAGCAGAGCAAGATCCGCGATATCGGCAAGGTGTTGAGCTTGCGCTCCCAACCGGGTTTCAGCTTTCTTGGGGAGAACCTCGATGAACTGCACGCATTGATGAGGTCAATACTGTGCGGGATTGCGGTCTATCACAGTCCCGGTGATGTCAAAATCATGGTCGTCTCCCGCCGCCCCCAGCAGTGGTCATGGCTGGTTTGGTTACCTCACAACCATCATGACGAAATGGTCGACGCCTGCGGGATGCGGCGTCTGGTGTTCACTTCGCCGGCTGAACTCGAGGATGCGCTGGACTCGGAGCTGCACCACAAGGGTCGAGGTCCGTGGATGCCGCCAGCGGGATCAAGTCCGTCAACCGCTCTATCTTCGATCCAGCCGGCGACCGGCGCGGTATCAAGCCCGCACTGGATCATCGTCGACGACAACGCCGGAACGCCGGAACTTTGGGAGTCGGTAACCGGTCGGAAGGGCATGGCAGGGATCACCATGCTGCGCCTTGCGACAAGACCGGGTGTCGGCGTCGGCTTCGAACATGACGAGGAGCGCTTCGAGTTGCAGGAGGGCCGACTCTGTCACCGCGGGGCTTTCTACGGCGTCGCCGACATGATCGCCGAGAGCACCGCCGATCGATACGCTCGGGCGTTGGCCCGCTGGGCGCCGACGACCGCGGGCGAGTTATCCGGCGCCAACAGTCAGGGCGGCGAACTTCTGCGCGCCCTGGGAATCAGCGATCCACGGCATCTCGACCCCGATCGGTTATGGGCTCAAAGCAGAGGCCGTGGGGATCCACGGTGGGCAATGGTTCCTGTCGGAGTCAAGCCCGGTGGCGATCTCCAATACGTGATCATGCGGGCCAAGGACTTCGGCGGATATGGATTTCACTCCGTGGTGATCGGAACGTCCGGTGCCGGGAAATCGGAGTACTTCCTATCGCTGTGCAATGGGATCGCGCTGACCCACTCGCCGGAGGCGTTCATTGTGATCTTCGTCGACATGAAGTTTGAATCAGCCGCTCAGGATCTTGATGGGCTGCCACATGTTGTCGGCTCACTGTCGAATCTGGGTAAGGATGACCGGCATCTGGCAGAGCGGATGCGTAAGGCGATAGATGGCGAAATAGCCCGCCGCTACCAACTCTTCAAGGATGCCGGTGCGCGTGATGCCAACGAATATGAGGAGATGCGTCTTGCCGGCCGCGATCTTGAGCCTGTTCCCATCCTGCTGGTCATCATCGACGAATACCTCGAGCTGTTTCACCACCATCCCGAATGGATAGATCTTGTGATCCACATCGGACAGGAGGGCCGGGGATGCAACGTTTTCTTCACCCTCGGCGGTCAGCGTCTGGATCTGTCCTCGTTGAGTAAGGCGAAGAGCAATATTGCTTTCCGCGTGGCGCTGCGGGCAGAGACCGCCGAAGATTCCCGTGATGTCATCGGTAGTGATGCCGCGCTGCACCTGCCCTCAAAGAAGAACGGTTACGCACTGCTGAAGGTCGGTCCGCGCGACCTTGAGCAGTTTCGATGTTTTTATGTTTCAGCACCGTTCGTCGTGCCCAGTACATCAGCTGGCCCAAACAGCTCTGTCGCAGTCAGTTTCACCGTGCCACGGTCTTTGACATGGGAATATCAACCGCTGCCCTCCGCTGACAGTACGGCACTCGCGGTTGCCGACGAACCGCGCGCACCCGATGAATTCCTCTATCACCCTGATGGTTTCAAGAAGAAGAAGCTTCTTGATGTGATTCGGGAATCTTTGGCCACAAACCCCGCCCGACCACCACACCAGATATGGCTCCCGCCTCTCGAAGCCAGCGAAACAGCTGACAGATTGGTGCAGCGATGGCGTGGAAAGCCGTGGTGGGTCGACTACGGGCAGAACCCGGGACTCGTCTTCCCGGTGGGTATCGAGGACTTCCCGGAAGAACACGCGCAACGGGTGCACGCGATTGACGCCGAGATGGACAACGTCATGGTGGTAGCCACCGCCCAGCGAGGTAAGTCAACGACCCTCATGACACTGATCACGTCCGCAGCACTGATGTACCCCCCGGACAGGGTGACGTTCTTCTGTGTTGGTGCCTCGCTATATCCGGTAGCGGATCTCCCACATGTCGCCGGCGTCGTCAGTCTCACCGATGATGAAGGAATCTCTCGAACCATCGCCACTGTCGAGGGTCTGATCCGTGCGCGGGAAGTGTCGTTCAAGAACTACCGAATGGATATTTCGGAATTCCGCGAGCGCCGATTCGGCGCTGTACGCAATGCCACCGACACTCAGGACAAATTCGGTGATGTCTTCCTGGTTGTCGACAATTTCGGCGATCTCCATGACAAGGATAGCGGTCTTGGGGATCGTGCCATTGCCATTGCGCGCCAGGGTCTTTCATATGGGGTGCATGTGATTACCAGTGCCAGTGGCTGGCTGGTCGGCCTGAAGCAGGCGCTGTTGAACGTCACCAACGCCCGAATTCAACTAAGGCTGAGCAATCCGGATGAGACCCAGATGGGCACGGGTATGGAGCACCGGCGTGCGGCCCGTCAGACTCTGGATCAACCCGGTTTCGGCATCACACGGACAGGTCATGAACTACTGATCGGACTCCCCGAAATTCTCGGTCCCGACGGAGTGCGCGTCAGCACCAGAGGGATCGGCGCGGTGATTGCCGGCCAGACCGGGGCCGACAAGATCGAAACCCTGGCGCGGCTCCCGGAGCGAATCGCGCTGCGCGACATCCTGGCCGGATATGACGCCGTCGCGACGAGGGTCGAGGCGCTGGACATCCCATTCGCAATCGGCGAGAGTGCCTTGCAACCGGTGGCGCTGCAGACCGGACGGATACCCAACCTGCTCGTTGTCGGCCGGCAGGGCTGCGGCAAGACCACCACCCTGGCCGCGCTGGGTCGGGCACTTGCCGCACGGTTGTCCCCCGAACAGGCGCAGCTCACGATCATCGATCCCAAGACCACACTGATCGGCAGGATCCAGGGACCCAACGTACGCGCCTATGCCTACACATCGGACGGTATCGATCAGGCATTGGCCGAGGTGGCCGAGATCATCAATCAGCGGCTGCCACCATCGGGCTTGACGCAGGAGGAGTTGCTGAGGAGGCCACAATGGGCGGGTCCGCACCACTTCGTGTTGATTGACGACGAACACGAACTCAGGATGAATGGCGTCGTTGGCAGGCAGGCTGCCACGGCTCCGCTATGGAACCTGATCGAACGCGGGCGTGAGACAGGCCTTCATGTCTTCGCCACCCGGCTGCCAGGCAACTGGGCCGGTGTCTCGGCGATGAACCCGTTCATCCAGAAGCTCACCGGCTCGCGTGCGCCGACGCTCTTCATGGACAACGACCCGCAAACGGTCAAGGTCTTCGGAAGAACCAGCGCTGCGCAGTTGCTTCCCGGGCGCGGCCTACTGGTCACCAACGACGGTGTCATCGAAGGCATCCTGGTGGGAACGCCGTGACAACAAGTGGCACCGAGGGCACTAGTTCGACAGTTGGATTCGGCTGAACCGCTCCAGTTGTGCCGGGGGTCCTTCAACGGACGTCGGGGGCATCACCAGAGTGACACCGTCGATCACCCGAAGGACGTTGTGGGTCTGCCGATCGAAGTTCAGGGTTCCATGCTGAAAGTTCTGCACGATCCACTCGGGCTCGGCAATCTCGCCGCTGGTCGGCAGACCCAGAGCGCCGAGCTCGTAGCCCAGCGAGGCCCACGCTTCGTAGATCGCGCCGGTGAGGGGTTGGGCATCGGTGGCCGGTGACCAGTACATGGCGCCCCGCTCGAAGGTTGCGTAGCGGGTGCCTCTGTCGCCTGCCGCCTCCGGCGAGGTAGGCATGCCCAACGGGCTGACCGGGCCGCCGTCGGCCTCCCAACGGGCCAGGATCGCGCCACCCCGCAGGGATTCGGTGACGTCGGGGGGCCGATTGAAACCGGCTGCTATCGCGCGGATCTGATCAAGTGCCGCGTAGCCGGCATTACCCGGGCACTCGGTATTCCCGACGTCTCGGTGGGAGAAGATCTCCGGCAAGGTGACCGCATCGCCGCCCGGAACAACGGTGTATTGGCCGCCGGCTGACTTCAGTTGCACGGTGCTGAGCGGATTGACGCGATCCAGGCTCAACCGCCAGCCGAGTAACCGGCCCATCGTCTTGACCGTGATATCGGGCGGAGCTTCTTCTTCGAAGTCGCCGATCATCGACACACCCCACACGTCGCGGTTGAAGCCGCCGGTGTGAGAACCGAGTACGTCCTTGGTGATACCGCCGCCCCGGCCCTCGAAGACCTGTCCATACCTGTCCACCAGTGCGTTGTAGGCGATGTCGCACCACCCCAGCGTCATGGTGTGGTAGGCGTAAATCGACCGGACTATCGCCGCCGAATCCTCTGGCGCGTAATCGTTACCGGTGGCGGTGTGGTGCACGACGGCCGCGCGGATTCCGTTTCCGTATGACGGTCCTCCGCACCGCATGCTGGTGCCCGCGCCCCACTGGGCGCGACTGATGATATTGGGTGGCTGTCCCGGACCGAGTGTGGCTGTCGGCGGTGCCCACTGCGTGTCCACCGGAGATTGCGGCGGGGTGATCAGGACCGCCGAAATATTTTGCGCGAGCGGCTGTTCGGCGTTTGCCGGCACGTATCCGAGTTCGCGGCCGGCGTCGATGCCGGTATCCGGCGGGGCGACGGTCACCGGCGCATCGTGCGGGCGGGTGACCGCGATCTGAACGGCGGTGGTGCGGCCGACGAAGACGGGATCGGTGCCACGCGGCCCGCCGTCAACGCTGTCGTCGGAGTTGGACTCCAGGTTCTCCGTGTCGTACCAGGGGCCCCATGCGCCATCGGGTTGCCTGGCCCGAACCCGAGCGGAGGTTCCGGTGAGATCGTTCCCGGTCACTGCCACCATCGAAAACGGTGTCGACCCAGTGATCTCGCGGACTGTCTCCCCGCCGCCGACCCCCGCGAGTGGTTGCTGCACCAGGATGGTGTCGTCGGCACTGGGGCCGTGGCGACTATCAATTCCAGGGATGCCGTTGATCGCCAACGGCACCGCCACCGCGGTCGCCGCGATGGCGGTGAACAGAATCGTCGGCATTGGACGACGGGACGGCACACAGCGATGTTACGTATGGGCTAGATGTTGCTGACGTTGCGACACGGACTATTGAGGACTATGTGACTATTAAGACCTGCAACGACACCGCAGGGGCCTTTCCGGGTTGCCTCGGCCGACCGGCCGGACCCACCCTGCGGTGCCGTTTCGTTCAGGTCGTTTCGTGCAGGCCCAAGTGGTTGTTTGCTCGCCTAGCTCACTGCTGCGACGCCGGCGGCCTCAACCGCCGGAGCAGCGGCCGCGGGGGCGGCGGCCGCGGCCGACGCCGCACCCTGCATGGCCTGGGTGATGCCCGGCATCACGATGCCTTTCAGGAGGTCGATCGCCTGGCCCACGCCGAGCTGGTTAGCGGCACTGCTCAGATCGCTGATGATGCCCCCGGAACTGGCGGCCGGAGCCATCGGCATGCCGATCGACGGGTCTCCCAGGATCGGATAGGTACCCGCCACCGGGCCCAGCGGAGCGCTGATCGGCTGCTCAATGGGCAAACCGATAGTGCCAGCCGACGGGCTGGTCAGCGCGGGATTGACACCAATCTGCGGTGTGGTCAGGCCGGGTGTGGTGAGACCGGGTGTGGTGAGGCCGGGTGTGGTGAGGCCGGGTGTGGTCAGGCCGGGTGTAGTGAGGCCGGGTGTGGTGAGGCCGGGTGTGGTGAGGGCCGGCGTGGTCAGACCGGGGG
>NZ_JAEMSG010000214.1 GCF_016462945.1 Mycolicibacterium sp.
GAGCGGCACCGGACTTCACCAATCCCACGACGGGGCGGACCACATACTCGTCGTCGAACACCTCGGTCGCGACGGTCGATGCCAAGGGCAAGGTGACCGCCGTCGGAGTCGGTGATGCGGTCATCAGTGTCAGCTACACCTACACCCTTCCCCGGGAGGGCGGAAAGACCGTGGAGGGATCGGCGCAAACTTCCATGACCGTCCACGTCGTGTAGCGCTAATCCGCGTGGACCACACGGGCCGGCCGTCGGCCCATACGCCCTTGTGCACCTGCCCGATGCTGGCCGAGGCGACCGGGGTGTCGTCGAACGAGGTGAAACGCGCGCGCCACTTGGTGCCGAGTTGCCCGTCGAGCACCCGGTGCACCTTCTCCGCCGACAGCGGCGGGGCGTCCTTCTGCAGTTTGGTCAGGGCCTCGCGGTAGGGCCCGCCGAATTCCTCGGGGATCGCAGCCTCGAGCACCGAGAGCGCCTGGCCGACCTTCATCGCCCCGCCCTTGAGCTCACCGAGGACGGTGAACAGCTGGTTGGCCGCCTTCTCCATGAGCTCGGCGTTGACGTCGTCCTTGGACTTCCCGGTCAGCCGCTTGCCGATTCCCAGGGCAGCCCGGCCCGCCATCCCGACCGGGAGGCTGGCCAGTTTGGCATTGCGGGCGGTTCGCCCGCGTTTGATGTCATCGGCCACACCCACATCATGCCTGCCGCGCCGCGAGCGCTGTTCGGGGATGCCAACAACCGCAGAGTGGGTGGCGGCTCCAGCGGCGGGCCCGGATGGTGTGTGCGGCGACGTTGACCTCGATGGTGGCGTTGAAGGTGGCCGGGGGAGCGCCGGGCGGATCGGTTCCGCGCACCGCACCGATGATGTGCTGCAGTTGCGCCAACGCCAGCGCGGCGGTGGCCAGGACGGTCGGGTGGTCGGCGTGGGCGATCACCTCCCGCAGCTGGATGGCCAGCGCCGGCCAGGCGGCGTCGCGGTCGGTGCGGTGCAAATCGGCGCACCCGAGACAGCTCGTCACACCCGGAATCACCAGCGGGCCCACCATGCCGGTGCCGTCGCGTACCCGCACCGGCAGATGCGGCACCCGGGCGACGTGCAGATCGCGCAGCAGGCGCGGATCCGAGGCCAAGGAATCGGCCAGCACCACCAGATCCACCCCGGCGGGTGCGCCCGCGGCATTGCCATGGCTGGACACCCCCACCCGGGCACCGGAGCATCGAAGTCCCTCTGCCAGAAGCTCCGATAGCGGCCCGGCGCCGTGCACCCGGATCGACAGGGCGCGCCCGCCCCGAGCGCGATGGTGTTCGCGCACCACCCCGGCGGCCACCAACGCGTAGAGCAGTTCGTCGAACCCGGCCTCGTCACCCAGGCCGTGTGCGCCGGCCAGCCGGTGCAGATCGCCCAGACGCAGTGGCGCCGACATGGCGCGCAGCACCATCGCCAATGCCGATGCAGACAGACCCGCGGGTGGACGTACCAGCACCGCGCGGCGCGGATCCCAACCCACCTGCACCACACCATCGGGCCGCAGCAGCACCGGCAGGGCCGGATCGAGCGCGAAGGTCACAAGCGTGACTCTGACACCGACGGCCGCGCGACGGGTTCGGCTATCCACAGGAACTGTGGTCGGAGAATTTTTACGTTCTCGAAATCCAAAGTTCAACTGTTGGGATCCCCTC
>NZ_JAEMSG010000146.1 GCF_016462945.1 Mycolicibacterium sp.
GTAGTCGAAGTGCGGTCGCCGAATCTCTTTGTACTTGTTCATATTTGGTTTTTACGAACACTGAACGAGTCTTATAACTGGCTTTTACTTGCCGGCGCGAGGATGTACCCCGATGGCCGATGTCAGGGGCACTTTACGTCTGAAGTGCAGTGCGGTGCTTCAAGGCGCAGGCCCGCCTGGCGGGTGGCTGCAACTTTGCACTTCGTTTTGGTCTGAACCACACGCTTCGCACATTGTTTTGGCCCGTCCTATAAGCGGCCTATAGGGACGGTCGTGTGGGCTTGTTGTCACCATCTGTGTCACCACTTCAGCCAATTCGGGGTGGCCTGAATTACAAAAAACCCCCGCTGAGCAGGGTTTTGCTGGTGCGCCGTCAGGGTTTCGAACCCCGGACCCGCTGATTAAGAGTCAGCTGCTCTACCAACTGAGCTAACGGCGCGTGTCAGCGACCCTAACAGGCGCGCGCCGAGTAGGTGAACTCGCTGCCCTTAGAATTACGGTCTGCGGGAGTCTCCCGCTAGCGCGAGTTTGGAGACAGCATGCGAGAAGTTGGACCGGTTCGCCGGCCGCGCTTGCGTGCGTTGATGGCGGTGCTCATCGTCGCGCCGACCGCGCTATTCGGTGTCAGTGCCTGTGGGACCCGGGCGCCGGCGCCTATGGTGCTGGCCGATAAGGGCAGCCCCTACAGCGACCTTATGGTTCCGAAACTGACCGCGACCGTGCAGGACGGTGCCGTCGGAGTTCCGGTGGATCGGCCGGTCACGGTGACGGTCCGAGGCGGCGTGCTGGGTTCGGTCGTCATGGTCGACGAGGCCGGGGAACCCTTGCCCGGCGAACTCAGCCGGGACGGACTCAGCTGGGCGGCCACCGATCCGTTGGATTACAACAAGCACTACACGATCACCGCTCAGTCACTCGGCCTCGGCGGGGTGAGCACCCGCACCCTCAACTTCGAATCGCAATCGCCGGCAGACCTCACGATGCCCTTTCTGCTTCCCAACGATGGGGATGTCGTGGGCGTCGGACAGCCGGTGGCGGTGCGTTTCGACGAGAACATTCCCGACCGCCTCGCCGCGCAAAAGGCGATCACGGTCACCACCGACCCGCCAGTCGAGGGTGCCTTCTACTGGCTGAGCAACCGCGAGGTCCGTTGGCGTCCCAGGGACTTCTGGGAGCCAGGTACCACGGTGACAGTCGCCGTCAACGCCTATGGCGTCGACCTCGGCGACGGTTTGTACGGGCAACAGAACCGCACCGCCGAATTCAGCATCGGTGATCGGCTGATCGCAACCGCCGATGACGACACCAAGATGCTGACGATCCAGCGCAACGGCGAGGTCGTGAAAACCATCCCGATCTCGATGGGCAAGGACAGTACGCCGACGAACAACGGCGTCTACACGATCGGCGACCGCTACCAGCATCTGATCATGGACTCGTCCACTTACGGTGTTCCGTCCGACTCGCCCAGGGGTTACCGGCTCGAGGTGGACTGGGCCACCCAGATGTCCTACAGCGGCATCTACGTGCACTCCGCGCCCTGGTCGGTGGGCGCCCAGGGCTATGACAACACCAGCCACGGTTGTCTCAATGTCAGCCCCGACAACGCGAAGTGGTTCTTCAACAACACCAAGCGCGGTGACATCGTCGAGGTGGAGGGCACCGTTGGTTCAGTGCTGTCCGGCACCGAGGGTCTCGGTGACTGGAACATCCCCTGGGAGCAGTGGAAAGCGGGTAACGCCACGGCTTAACCGACGCGGGCGGTCACCCCTTCGCTGCGCCGTCGCTGTAGCGCGCTGGTTGTGTAGTCACGCCGGGACCCCTCGGATTGGGTGATTTCCACTTACTCAGGTTATTCTCAGGTAGATCTCTGCCGACAGCAGAGAACAGCTAATAGGGAGTCGGCACATGCAGATTTCAGTCCGCTCGTACCTGAGTGCGGGAATGACGGCGGTTGTTGGGGCCGGTGTGATCGCCATGGCGCCCGTCGGGACGATGACCGACCTCAGCCCGGCCGCTTTGCCGGTGCCCGTAGTCGCCGAGGTCGCACTGGCCGGCGTCACCCTGCCTTTCACCGACATCCTCTCGCTGCTGCAGGCTCTGGGCATCGGGGGAGCGATACCCGATATCACCAGTCTGGTTCCGGCTGACTTCGCCAACGCCATCGCCACCGAGTTCCTCAACCAGGCCACGCCTTTGGTCACCGCCGCCGCCAGCGACGTGTTCGCGTACTTCAACTCGGCGATCGGCGGTTTGCTGAGCGGACCCGATTCGATTCCGGCGCGGTTCGGGGCGGCGCTGGGTGCCGTTCCGACCGTCCTGGGGACTGTGGTCCAGGCACTGAGCACCGGCGATGTCCCGGCCGCGTTGCAGGCGCTGAGCACCGGTCTGGTCGCGCCGGTCACTGCAGTTGGGCAGGCCATCGCCGATGCCGGCCAAGCTTTCCAGTCGTATGTCACCGCGCAGATCAGTGGACTGACCAACGCGCTGCCCGGCCTTCTCCTCGCCGCGGTCTCCACAGTGATCACCAGTAACGTGCAGTCCGTGCTTGCCGCGGTGCAGAGCGCCATTGCCGGGTTGCTCGGCGGGCTGATTCCGGCAGCGGCCAGCACGTCTGCCGCCGTCTCCGCGGCACGCGTTCGGGTCGCCGTGCTGGCCCCGGACTCCGTGGCTGCCGTACCGGCTTCGGCCTCGGTGGCGGCCACCGATCCCGGCACCGACAGTAGCGACGTCGCCGAGCAGGCCGCCCCGCCGGTGGTTCCTGATCTGACCGTTGCCCCGGTGACATCGCGACCACGTCCGGTTGCGCGCCGCTCGGTCATCAGCGGGACTGCGGTCTCCGAAGCGGCCGCGGTGGCTGGACCGAAGCAGGCGTCGCGATCACATTCCGTCGCCAAGGCGGCGGGATCCGAGTAGGAATCCGCTATCTGCCTGACGCGAGGGCGTCGGTGGCGGCGCAGCGCCTGCGTTGATGTAGCTCGATCTCCGCTGCGAAGGTCTGCAGTGCGCTGCGGATCATGCGGGCAGATCCGTCCGGGTGTCGACATGATCCGCGACCGTCGACCAGTGCGGTGACCCTGCGGATCTCTTCCACGAGTTGATCGGTGGCCCTGCCGTGGGCGAGTTCGTGGAGCAACTCGGCAATGCGCGGTAGTCCGTTGAGGCACGGCCCGCACTGGCGGGCACTCTGGTCGGCAAGGTATTTCGAAATTTCAGCGGTGTGGACCAGTCCGCACTCGGTCACGCCCAGCGCATGGACGATGCCTGCGCCGGGGGTCGCCCCCAATGACTTCAGTCCTGACCTCGATAGCCGTGCGCCCCCGAATGCCGTTGCGGGAAGCCAACTCCCGTGATAGCCGCCGATGAGGATGGCGCGAATGGTGTCGGTGTCCGTGCCGCCGGCGTGGTCGAGGAGGCTGGTGATCAGGGTGCCGGTGGGTACTTCGACGACTCCGTGTTTGTGTAGCGCTCCGGAGTAGGTGACGAGCATCGTGCCCGGATCGTCGGCGTCGCCCACCGATCGAAACCATGCGGCTCCGAACCGTGCGATCAGCGCCATGTGGGCCAACGTCTCCACGTTGTTGACCAGTGTCGGCCGTCCGCGTATCCCCGATTTTGTGGCCAGTACGGTGCGGTCGCGCGGCAAGGCGGGTCCGCCCTCGATCTTTCTGATCGCGGCGGATTCCTCGCCCGCGACGAACCGGTCAGGCGCCCCGACCACGATCACCCGGTGCGGATCCAAAGCGGCTGCCCCACGCTCGTCAAGGGCGCGCGACACCGCCGGTACGGCGCCGGCGTGCACATACAGATAGACCTTGTCGGCTCCGGTCGCCGCTGCGGCGGCATCGAGTCCGTCGAGCACCAGGTGTGGCGCGCGGGTGAGCAGTTGCGCATCTTTCCGGCTCAATGGTTCGCCTTCGGAGCCGTTGCCGACCACTATGGGCTTGCTGCCGGTGACCGTGGCCATCTTGCGCCCGCTGGGAAAGCCAGCCCCGCCTCGTCCGGACAGACCGGCATCGCTGAGCATGGGAATCAAATCTGCTCCGACAGAGGGCAATTCGCCGAAGCGGTCGCGATGTTCCGCCAGGGTGGAACCCTGAGCGGCGAACAATCGCGGCATTTTCGGAGGTTCGAGAATGATCTGTGTAGTCATGACGCCCGATACCTACACGTCGACGTATTCGGTGAAGTTGGCGCGCAGCCGCCACACCAGGGTGATGGCCACCATGAGCGCACAGACACCGGCGAACCCCAGGAACCAGATGCGGCCGGTGTCGGTTCCATTGCCGAGCGAATGCGCCATCGCGATCGGCCACAGCAGGTATGTGGTCCAGTGCACGGCTCGAAAGATTCTCAGCCCCAGGCGTCTACGCAGCAGACTGGTGATGATCACCACGATGAGTACGTCGAAAGCCACCGTGCCCAGGCCCTGCCACAGCGGCCGGTAGGCGCCAAGGAAGGGCACGACGAAGTCGATGAGCCTCAGCTTCGCGTAGGGATCCAGGAACAGCAACCCCATATGTAACACCACGAGCAGGGTTGCGGCCAGGGCGACGAAGCGATGCACATCGGCGACCCCGAATCGCGGCAACGTGAAAAGCGGGCGACCCGACCGGACGCCGATACCCAGCACCACTGACAACGTCATGAATGCCAGAGCGACGATTCCATTGCCCCGGCCGAGGGCCCACAATGCTTCGCTGCTCATGCGACGGTTATGAACCCTTCGAGGTGGTGTGTGGCGGCGTGAACTTGTTGCCGGACGAGCTCGCACCCATGGGAACGTGGTTTTGTCGGGTCGTCGAGGTGGAACTGCTGCCACTGGAGGACGACGAACTTCCACTCGATGACGACGACCCGGCGGTGGACTGGCTTCCGGCTGACGGGGCCACGATGACCGGCTGCTGCACGACCGGCGCCGGAGCGTAGGTGGGCTCCGGGACGTAGGCCGGAGCGGGTGTGTAGGCAGGTGCCGGCAAACCCGTTGTAATCGGTGCCGGCGGTGCGACGAGGCTGGGCTCCGGTGCAACGCCCACGACCGCCTCGGGTGTGGAGAGCTCCGCGGCGGCCGAGCTCGCGACCGCGGCCGGCTTCACGGTGTCGGCATAGGCGAGCGCGGATGCGCCGGCTACCCCTGCGACGCCGATCCCGGCCAATGTCCAGGAGGCGACGGCGGCGCGGCGAAATCCAGAACGTGGTGACTGCATGATCTGAGAATGGCAGTCGTTTCTTGGAAGGCTCAAAGAAGTGGCGGATGGCAGCCGCGCCGCGGCACACCAAAAACCGCCCCTGAACTTTTCAGGAGCGGTTTTCAGCATCGGGGTGGCTGACGGGACTCGAACCCGCGACAGCCAGGATCACAACCTGGTGCTCTACCAACTGAACTACAGCCACCATCGCCGCA
>NZ_JAEMSG010000215.1 GCF_016462945.1 Mycolicibacterium sp.
GGTCCCGACCGCGGATCTGCCGATGCTGCGGCCACTCAAGAGCTGGGGCGTGCAGCAGGGCGTCATCGACACTCTGGAAAGGGTGCTGCGTCCGATCATCGACAGTGCCTACGTCCGCAACGATCCAATCCGCAACGGTCCGATGTCTCCGGGACCCGCAATGAGGACCGCGGCAGCCAAGCCGGCGGCGGCAAGTGTGCGTGCCGCCGAGCGCAAGACGGCCACCAAGGCCGCCAAGCGTCAAGCCCCAAACAGCCGCAGCACACTCAACTGATCCGGGTCACTGAGCAGATCGACCTTCACCCAGCGGTCCAGGAGACCGCATTCCTGCAGTTCTTCGATCTCAAACTGCAGCGGTTGGTCGTCGAACCAGATGAAGGGACTCCTCAGGTCGATTGCCTCCAGCTTGCTGGTCGCCCAGGACGTCGGCCTGATCGAGGTCAGGAGTTCCACCGTGGACGGCTGTACGAGTCTGCTGAGTACATCGACGACTGGCGTGGCATCACCGTCGCGACACCGCGTGGTCAGCCAGTGAACCGGGTGGCCACTGTGCACCATCGCAGCCAGGAACTCATCTGCATGATTGGCGAGGGTGCCGTCATGGTTGAGTAGGACACCGTCGACATCCAGATAGATGTTCATCGTTGCCTTCGCCGGCGAGAGAAGCGGGAGGAATGCGTGTTCAAAATCCTATTCTTCTCCCCGCGGATCGCGCCCAACACAGGCAATGCGATCCGGATGGTGGCGGCCACCGGATGCGAACTGCACCTGGTCGAACCGATGGGGTTCGACCTGTCCGAGCCGAAGGTGCGCCGGGCCGGGCTGGACTACCACGATCTGGCATCGGTGACGGTGCACGCGTCGCTGGACGATGCATGGTCCGCACTTGGCGGGGCACGGGTTTTCGCGTTCACCGCGCATGCCGAGCGGTCCTACGCCGACATCGACTATCTACCAGGCGATGTGCTGATGTTCGGCCCAGAACCCACCGGCCTAGACGAGGCGACGCTGGCCGACCCCCACATCACCGAACAGGTGCGCATCCCGATGCTGGCGGGCCGGCGCTCACTGAACCTGTCCAATGCCGCCGCCGTGGCCGCCTATGAGGCGTGGCGGCAGCACGGGTTCGACGGAGCCGCCGGGCCGGCGACATCAGATAACGGAGCTCTCTGATTACCAGGTGTCCCAGTGGGTCAGCTGTTCGGCCGGCAGCCGCTTAGCCAGTTTGAAGTCGGTGCCCTTGGTGTAGGCGATGGGGAACAGCCCGCCCTGGGTGTACTGCTCGAAGGGAATGCCGAGCAGTTCGGCGGCCTGCTTCTCGCCCTCGCCGATCAGGTGCAGCGTGGTCCACGCCGAGCCGAGGCCGCGCTCCCGCAGCGCCAGCATGAAGCTCCAGACGGCAGGCAGCAGCGAACCCCAGAACGACGCCTGCACGCCGGCGTCGGTTCCCTCCGGGCGGCCCTCCAGCAGCGGGATCATGAAGACCGGGGCCTTCTCCATATTCTCGTTGAGGTACTTCGCCGAGCTCACCACCGCGCCGATCTGCTCGTCGCGGATGTCACCACGGACCGGCGGTTCCATGCTCAGGTAGGGCGTGCCCATGGAGCGGTAGATATCGGCCAGCGCCTTCTTCTTGGCCGGGTCCTCGACGAACATCCACTGCCAGCCCTGGGC
>NZ_JAEMSG010000216.1 GCF_016462945.1 Mycolicibacterium sp.
GCCGTACTCGCCGCGATCGGAGTGCCGTGGTGGTTCCTGGTCGCCCAACTGCCCGCCGCCGGGGTGCTGTTCGCACTCGACGGGGTGCTCCTGGGCGCCGGTGACGCCACATTCATGCGCAACGCCACATTGGTGGGGGCAGTGTTCGGGTTCCTGCCACTGACGTGGCTGTCGCTGGTGTTCGGCTGGGGCCTGGTCGGCATCTGGTCGGGCCTGACCGCCTTCGTCGGACTGCGCTTGATCCTGGGCATCTGGCGCGTGACATCGGGGCGCTGGAAGGTCTCAGGCACGGGCTGAACTGGCGTCCGCCACATCGGCGCGGATCGGCGAATCGGCGCTCGTACATGTCGGATCTCGCGGATACCCTGTGCATAGGTCTGGTGGTCGGGAATCTGCTCCGCCCCGGTGATGGGCTCAAGTTCTCGATGGGTGAGCCGATTCTGCACGCTGTCGAGCATCTTCAGCGGCCTGGTGTGCAAGATCCGGTCAATGGTTCTGTGGCCCGCTCCGATCGGTGCGTCGGACGCGATCGCCAACCTGGTCGTTGCGACCGGCTGGAGCGGGATCACGCAACTGCTGATCCTGATGCTCGGCTTCTCGTCGAGTGTCCCGCCGCTCACACTCGTCGGGGTGATTCGTGTGAGCGGTAGAGGTGGTTGGCCGCCACTATTTAGAGTTCGCTGCTTCGACCGTCGGCCTTCGGCTCCCGTTTACCGGCAGTACGAACAGTAACCCTATGTTACGCATCAATCTACAAATTTATTTCGATGGGGGAGAGCGTGAATTCACCAGCAGCGCAACCGAAGTCGATAGCGGCCACCGCGGAGGCCTGGAAGCGTTCAGTGCATCGTCGGCGGCAACCGTTTGCCTGGCTCGGCGCCAGTGCTGTAACCGTGGGCGTGGGCGTCGGCGTGGTGTTGGTTGGTGCTGGAGCCGCTCATGCCGACATCGCCCCCGCCACGGATTCCTCGGCCGCTGGCAAGATCTCTGCGCCGGCGGCATCGCGGGGGAACTCCCGACCCGCCACCACCACAGCCACCGGTACGGCAGTCAGCCCAGCGGGCGCGCAAGCCCGGGCCATCAGCGCGGCGAGGCCAGCCCCAGCCCGCAGCATGGGCGGCAGTGCCACCAACTCAGGCCGGCCGAATGCTGCCTCCAGAGCGTCCGTCAGGCCAGCCAGCGCTCCGCTGAACCCCGTCGCCCCGGTGCTCGTGCGAGTAGGCGCTGACCCCGCCGCCGAAGCGGTCTCGGTATCGGTATCGGCGGCCAGCCTGCCAACAATATTGGGATCATCGGCGGTGGCCGCAGTTGGTGGTACAGGCGTGTCGGTGGGCAAGGCGGCGACGGCAGCGGTGGTCGGTCCGTCTGCCTCGGCGACGTGGCAGCCGGGCAGCGTCCTGCAGGCCCTTTTCCGTAATGGCACCGCCGACAATCCGAATGCGGGGTTGTTGGTGGGCAACGGTTTCTCTTTCGACGCCTCTACCTGCCCGACGGGTTCGTGTAGCGGCGGCAACGGTGGCCTGATCGGCAATGGCGGGAATGCCTACAACGGCGGTTTCGGCGGCGATGCCGGCTTGTTCGGTCGCGGCGGTCGTGGCGGGGATGCGGTTACAACGGCTAATGGCGGCAATGGCGGTGTGGGCGGGTTGTTCGTCGGGTCCGGCGGGGACGG
>NZ_JAEMSG010000147.1 GCF_016462945.1 Mycolicibacterium sp.
ATGCTGGGCGGCACGGGCGGTTCGGACACGGGACTCCCCCAGTTCAGGACTGATGCAGATTAACCCTACCGTGTCAGCGTCGGCGTGGGCCTTCGGAGAGATAGCCCAAGAGGTCGTGGCGGGTGATCACGCCAACCGGTTTGCCGTCCTCGACCACCATCACCGCATCGACGTCGCGCAGCGCGTTGGCGGCCGCGCTCACCTGATCGCCGGCGCCGATCAGGGGTAGCGGCGGGCTCATATGCAGGGCCACCGCATCGGCCAGTTGTGCGCGACCCTCAAACACCGCGGAGAGCAGTTCACGTTCGGAGACGCTGCCGGCCACCTCACCGGCCACCACCGGCGGTTCGGCCCCGACAACCGGCATCTGTGACACCCCGTACTCGCGCAGAATCCCGATGGCGTCGCGGACCGTCTCCGATGGGTGCGTGTGCACCAGGTCGGGCAAGCCCCCGGATTTGCCGCGCAACACATCGCCCACTGTCGGCTCGGGCAACGTGCCGTCCAGTGGCGTACGCAGGAATCCATAGGACGACATCCAGGAATCGTTGAAGATCTTCGACAGGTAGCCGCGTCCGCCGTCGGGCAATAAAACCACGACGAGTGCATCCGGCCCGGCATCGGCGGCCACCCGCAAGGCCGCGACCGCCGCCATCCCGCAGGATCCGCCGACCAGTAGACCCTCCTCGCGGGCCAACCGTCGCGTCATATCGAACGAGTCCGCGTCGGAGACCGCGATGATCTGATCGGCGACGGCCGGGTCGTAGGCCGCCGGCCAGAAGTCCTCCCCCACGCCCTCCACCAGATAGGGCCGGCCGGTGCCACCGGAGTACACCGAGCCCTCCGGATCTGCGCCGATCACCCTCACCCGTCCGCCGGACACCTCCTTGAGGTAGCGCCCGGCACCGGTGATGGTTCCGCCGGTACCCACACCCGCGACGAAGTGGGTGACCTTGCCGTCGGTATCAGCCCAGATTTCGGGTCCGGTGGTTTCGTAGTGGCTCGCCGGGCCGTTGGGGTTGGAGTACTGATCGGGCTTCCAGGCGCCGTCGATCTCGGTGACCAATCGGTCCGAGACGCTGTAGTAGCTGTCCGGATGATCGGGCGGGACGGCCGTCGGGCACACCACCACCTCAGCGCCGTAGGCGCGCAACACGTTTCGCTTGTCCTCGCTGACCTTGTCCGGGCAGACGAACACACACCGGTAGCCGCGACGCTGGGCCACCAGCGCCAGGCCGACACCGGTGTTGCCCGATGTGGGCTCGACTATGGTGCCACCGGGCTTGAGCTGACCGCTTGCCTCAGCGGCGTCGATCATCTTGATCGCGATCCGGTCTTTGGAACTGCCGCCCGGGTTGAGGTACTCGACCTTGGCCACCACCACCCCGGCGCCCTCCGGAACCACCGAGCTCAGCCGGACCAGTGGTGTATTGCCGATCAGCTCGCTGACGTGCTGCGCGATTCGCATACCTACATCGTGTCAGGTGTGTGGCGCGGATGCGGTCCGCCCCGACCGCGGCAACAAAAAAGCACGGACGTCAGCCCCCGTGGCCGGCGCGTTGCCCGCGCGCCCGGCGAAACGGCAGCCGTTCGACCACCACCACCAACAGGGCACCGACCACCAGTCCGACCAGCGCCGAGACCGCGGTGTTGACGGTCCAGGCGAGCACGCCACCGACAGCGGGCACCCCGTGGACCAGTTCCTCGAGCCGGTGCACGAGATGGTAGGGAGCGGACCAACCCAGCTCGTCGGATCCGACCAGCAGAATGTGCCCGCCGACCCACAGCATGGCAGCGGTGCCGATCACCGAGAGCCAGTTCAGAACCTTGGGCATACCCGCCACCAACCGTCGGCCCAGACGCTGGGACCGTGGTGACGAACGCTCGGCCAACTTGAGACCCAGATCGTCCATCTTCACGATGAGCGCGACCACCCCGTACACCACGACGGTGATGCCCACGGCGACGACCACCAAGATCACCCCCCTGGACACCAAGGGCTCTTCGATGACTTCTTTGAGGGCGATCACCATGATCTCGGCCGAGAGGATGAAGTCAGTGCGGATCGCGCCCGCGACCATCGTCGATTCGGCATCTGGACTGAGCTGCGCTGCCGGCACGTCGTGATCATGGTCGTCATTGCGTAGCGCGTGGATGATCTTGTGGGCACCCTCGTAGGCCAGAAAGCACCCGCCGAACATCAGGATCACTTCGACCAACACCGGAGCGATGGCGCTGAGCAACAGGGCTGCGGGCAGGATGAAGAGCAGCTTGTTGCGCAACGAACCGGTCGCGATACGCCGGATGATGGGCAGTTCGCGTTCGGCGGCAAGCCCGCGCACATAGGCGGGGGTGACTGCGGTGTCATCGACGACGACACCGGCGGCCTTCAGGCTGGCGCGACCCGCGGCCGCGGCCACATCATCGACTGAAGCGGCGGCCAGCTTCGCCAGCGCGGCGACATCGTCGAGCAGCCCAACCAGACCACCTGCCATGCCCGGCTCCTCTGTTGTGGTGCTATCGGGACAAAGCCTACCGGCGCCTACTTCCGCTGCAGGTTAGCGATTCGCCGTTCTGGCCGCTCAACCGGTGGCTTCGCGGATGTACTCCCCGATCTGTCGCAACGAGCGGGTGGCCTCCGGAATCAGCGGCGCGGCCATCTGAAAGTCATGGATCTGGCCCGGCCACACCCGCACTTCGGTCGGCACCCCTGCCGCGGCCAAGCGCCGGGCCGCCAGGCGGGCGTCGTGCAACAACACCTCCGAGCCCGAGACGTGGATCAGCGTCCGAGGCAGGCCGGGCTCGATATTGTTCAGCGGCTCATACACCGCTTCCGGTACGCCGTCGACGATATTCTTCGCAGCAGCTCGGGCGACGAGGGCGACCAGAGCGTCAAAAGCCCTGGGCGGGAACATCGCATCGCTGTAGATGTTCGGGTGCGCCAGCTTGGGGTCCTTCTCCAACTGAAGCAGCGGAGACAGCGCCACCATCGCGGCGGGGGTCTCGCCTTCAGCCTGCAGACGTTGCGCTAGCGCCATTGCGAGGTACCCGCCGGCCGAGTCGCCGGCCAACACGATCTGCTCGGGCTCGTAGCCGCGCAATCGTAGCCATTGGTATCCGTCGTAGCAGTCGTTCATGGCCATGCCGATGGTGTGTTTGGGGATCAATCGGTAATCCACGACCAGAACGGGCGAGTCCGCGTACTTCGACAGCGCTCCGGCCAGGCGGCTGTGGGAGTTCACTCCGCATGTCATGAAAGCGCCGCCATGCATATAGAGCACGACACGGCGTCGGCCGTCAGCGGGCAGCACCCCGGGTGCGCGGACGAGTTGGGCCGAGGCGTTAGGCAACCCGACCGTTGCCCGCACCGTGCCCGGTGACGGCAGCAGTGCCCTGGCGACGTAGTCCACCGCGCCAAATGGCCAGGGCCAGTGCGGAACATGGCTGAGTACCGCCAAGGCCGGCCACATGGTGACGCGGGCGCCGATGGACACCAAACGCGCCGCAAGACCGGGGCCGTCCTCGATGAACTCGACGGGCGCACCGTCGCTGACCGGGTAGCGGCGCGGGCGGACGGGCGCGATGGGGACCTTGTGCGCACTGGACTGCGACACCTTACTGGGTGCGGTCATGGTCAACACTCCCTACAGCGTTGTAGTGACGTGCATGTCGTGACGTGCGGGTCCGTCGCACTAGCTAATCGACAACCCGGGCACTTAGCTTGACCAGCTGTGATTCACACCACAACTTACGACGCTGTTTCTTTCCGCATCTGATACCCGTCCGTAACCGAAAAACTCTGTTGTCGGGCCAGACTGACTACCGTGGCCAGATGGCTCGGGTCCTCTAAGGCGCTAGCCGTGGCGGGAGTGCTCGCCTCGACCGGCGGTGCGGTCGTGGGCGCCCGGAACTTATTGAACGGCCAGGCCGAACAGGCTCGCAGTGTCATTCCCAAGGCGTGGGACGTCCCGCCTCGCGCCGACGGCATCTACTCACCCGGTGGCCACCCGGTCCACCGTTGGGAGCGCACCGCACCCTTCGATATCCATCTGATGATCTTCGGGGATTCGACCGCCACCGGGTACGGCTGCGAAGACGCCGAGGAGGTGCCCGGTGTGCGGATAGCCCGCGGACTGGCAGAGCATTCCGGCGCGCTGGTTCGGTTGGCGACCAAGGCCATCGTCGGGGCATCGTCGAAGGGTCTGTCTGGACAGGTCGACGCCATGATGGTCGCGGGGCCACCGCCGGACGCCGCGGTGATCATGATCGGCGCCAACGACGTCACCGCACTCAATGGCATCGGACCCTCGGCGCGGCGACTCGGAGCGGCGGTGCAGCGGCTGCGTTCGACCGGCGAGACGGTCGTTGTCGGCACGTGCCCGGATCTTGGTGTCATCGGCGCCATTCCGCAGCCGCTGCGGTGGACGGCCCGATCACTTGGCCTGAGGCTCGCGCGCGCGCAAGCCGCGGCAGTCAATGCCGCGGGCGGCGTGGCGGTGCCCCTGGCCGATTTGTTAGCACCGCACTTCGACAACGACCCCGACGTGATGTTCTCCGAGGATCGCTATCACCCCTCGGCGGTCGGCTACGCGTTGGCGGCTGAGCAGTTGTTGGGTGCACTTCGCGAAGCGCTCGGGGAATAGACGAGTTCACTGCGCGGCTTAATCAACGAGGCGCGGCAACCTTGCGGCGATCTTCTGCACCGTATCGAGGTCTCGGGTCGCCACAGCAATCACCAGGTCGAACAGCTCGTCGTCGGTTGCCGTGACGCGGTGGTCATTAAGTTCGTAGAACAGCTCCAGTGCCGCCAGCGACAGACGCTTATTGCCGTCTAGCAACGCATGATTGACCGCCAGGGACTGAAACAGCGCCGCGGCTTTCTCGTGGATCGTTAGGTAGGCCTCTTGCCCGAAGGCAGTGGCTTGGGGCCGAGCTAGCGCCGATTCCAGCAATCCATAGTCGCCCACCGAGAATCCGCCCCTGTCCGCAATCGCCATGAGGTCATCCAGCGCGAGGAACTCGGTCATGCATCGGAGAGTCGGCGGAACAGATCGGCGCGCTCGGTGAAAATCCGTTCGATGATCTCTTCGCGGCGCGCGGTGCGCCGGTCCAGATAGTCGTCGACCGCCTTGAGGACGGCGGCATGCATGGAAACTCCGTCGCGTTCGGCGGCGGCGCGCAGTTTGGCGGTCTGCTCATCGGAGAGCCGAAGGGTCATTGCCATCCCCCGATGATACCAGTGTGGTGTCACTCCCGCGTGGCGTCGGCAATGCGAGGGTGCGCTAGGTTTTCAGCAACCCCGCGTCACCGAAACAGGAGTCTCCTCATGCCCGAAGCCGTCATCGTCTCCACCGCCCGCTCCCCGATCGGCCGCGCCTTCAAAGGCTCGCT
>NZ_JAEMSG010000217.1 GCF_016462945.1 Mycolicibacterium sp.
CGCCGACGTACTCCATCACGATGTAGCCGACCGGCTCGCCGCGGGAATCGGGGTGTTCGACGAAGTTAAAGATCTTCACGATCGACGGATGTCCGACTTCAGCGAGGAATTGCCGCTCGGCCATCGCGATGGCCTGTGCCTCGGCGTCGCCGGAGTGCACCAGACCCTTGAGCACCACCGGTCGCTCGTTGACGTTGTGGTCGACCGCCAGGTACACCCAGCCCAGACCGCCGTGCGCCACGCAACCCTTGATCTCGTACTGCTCGGCGACCATATCGGCGGGACTCAGCTGGGGTAGGAACGAATAGGCACTGCCGCAGCTCGGGCAGAAGCCCTCGGACTGGCCGGCACCGGTCTCGGTCGAGCGGCCGACCGGACGATTGCAGTTCCAGCAGAAGCGTTTCGACTCGGCAACAACGGGATTCACCATCAGGGCGGCGAGCGGGTCGATCTCCGGTACTCGCGGGATCTCGACGAGTCCGCCACCGAGTCGACGCGTCAGCGATAGCGTCCTGGCTACGGTGGCCTGGTTCTCCTCGGTGGCGATCGGCTCGCTGAGAACCGATGCTTCGTCGTTGTTGAGGTGCGGCCGAAAGATCGCCTGGGTGGACATCGGGCGCATGGTCGCCACCGAATCCACTCCGAGTTCCTCGAAGTTGGCCGGGCGTGTGCCGACGTCACCTTCGGGTGATTCCGTTGCGCTCATCAGTCGACGTATCTCGCTGCCGGCGGTGCCGGGGCGGGTCCGAGCACCATCAGCCACCTACGGTAGAGCGAGTCCCAGGTTCCGTCTGCGCGGATGCGCTCCAACGTGCCGTTGACGAAACGAACCAGGGCGGTGTTGGTGAGGTTGATTCCGATTCCGTACGGCTCCTCGGCCATGTTCTCCCCGACGATATGCAGGTAGGGATCCTGGGCCACCAGACCCGCCAGTATCGAGTCGTCAGTGCTGATCGCGTCGACCTCGCGCTGCTGCAGAGCCACCAGGCAGTCGGCCCAGGTGACCACCGTGACGATGGCCGGCGGCGGGCTTATCTCCTGCACTTTCCGCAGCGACGTGGTGCCGCGCGCCACGCAGACCCGTTTACCGGACAGGTCCTCGGGCCCTGCGATATCAGATTGGCGCGGGGCCACAATCCGTTGGTAGGCAGTGAAATACGTTGTCGAGAAGTTCACCAGCTTGCGACGTTCGCACGTGATCGTCATCGTCTTGACGACGATGTCGACGGTGTTGTTCTGCAACGCCGTGATGCGATCGGCAGAGGACAGGATGCGGTACTCGACAGCCGAGGGCCTACCGAAGATATCGCGCGCCACCTCACCGGCAATATCGATGTCAAATCCCGCGATCTCTCCGGTAACCGGGTCGCGAAAGGAGAATAGGTTGCTACCGATGTCGAGTCCCACCAGCAGTCGCCCGCGTTTGCGGATGGACGCCACCGCGGCATCGGCCTGCGCGCGGCTGGAAAAGGGGCGCAGACTCGCGGTGCGATCGCAGGTGTTCGCCGCCGGATCCGCCGGCCGCGGTGGTTCGGGTGTGAAGTCCTCCATGCCGGCCGGGGTCGGGGCCGCCAGGGTGGGCGCGGGCGGTAGCGCCGGATCGGCGGGCTGCGCGCAACCGCTGAGCAGGGTGGCCGTCGTCATGGCGATCGCTGCGAACTTCTGCGC
>NZ_JAEMSG010000148.1 GCF_016462945.1 Mycolicibacterium sp.
AGAAGGCACCAAAGAAGGCACCAAAGAAGGCACCAAAGAAGGCACCAAAGAAGGCACCAAAGAAGGCGTCGACAGCGTGCCGATATTCGTGTTCCACCCGGCCGGTGGTTCAACGGTCGTTTACGAACCACTGATCAAACGACTGCCGCCGGACAACCCCGTATACGGACTCGAACGGGTCGAAGGCTCCATCGAGGAGCGGGCCAGGCAGTACGTGCCCAAGCTTCTGGAGATCGGCGGCACAGGCCCGTTCATCCTGGCCGGCTGGTCCCTGGGCGGGGCGCTCGCCTACGCCTGCGCGGTCGGACTCAAACGCGCCGGCGTCGAGGTGGCGTTCGTCGGGTTGATCGACACGGTTCGTGCCGGAGAGGAAGTTCCGCAGACCACAGCGGAGATCCGCGCCCGCTGGGACCGCTACGCACTGTTCGCGCAGCGGACATTCAACGTGGAGATCCCGGCCATCCCCTACGAGCAACTCGAGAACCTCGACGACGACGGGCAGGTCCGTTTCGTGCTCGACGCCGTCAAAGCCAGCGGTGTGAATGTTCCCGGCGGCATCATCGAACATCAGCGGACCTCGTACCTGGACAACCGTGCGCTGGACACCGCCAATATCGAGCCGTTCGACGGGCATGTGACTCTCTACATGGCCGACCGCTATCACGATGACGCGATCATGTTCGAACCGCGCTACGGCATCCGGCAGCCGGACGGCGGATGGGGCCGGTTCGCATCCGATCTGGAGGTAGTGCCGATCGGCGGTGAGCACATTCAGGCGATCGACGAGCCCTACATCGCCAAGGTGGGCGCCCACCTCAGCGAGGCAATCACCCGTATTCAGGGCGAAGCGATCGAAGTGCAGCAGAAGATCCCGGCGCAGGAGAAGTAGCCGCAGTGACCGCGAAGACCAACGCCGAACTGCTGGCCGAGTTGCGCGAGAAGCTCAAGCAGGCATCCGAACCCGGCGGTGCGGCCGCGGCCGCCAAGCGCGACAAGCGTGGCATCCCCGGCGCCCGAAACCGGATTCACGCACTGCTCGACCCGGGCAGCTTCCTGGAGATCGGCGCACTGGCCCGCACCCCGGGTGACCCGAACGCCCTCTACGGCGACGGTGTGGTCACCGGGCACGGCACCATCAATGGTCGGCCGATCGGCGTCTTTTCACACGACCAGACGGTGTTCGGTGGCTCGGTGGGGGAGATGTTCGGCCGCAAAGTTGCGCGATTGATGGAGTGGGTCGCCATGGTCGGCTGCCCCATCGTCGGTATCAACGACTCCGGCGGAGCCCGCATCCAGGACGCGGTCACCTCGCTGGCCTGGTACGCCGAACTGGGCGCCCGCCACGAACTGCTGTCCGGTGTGGTGCCGCAGATCTCGATCATCCTCGGCAAGTGCGCCGGCGGCGCGGTGTACTCACCGATCCAGACCGACCTGATTATCGCGGTGCGCGACATGGGCTACATGTTCGTCACCGGACCTGATGTCATCAAGGACGTCACCGGCGAGGACGTCACCCTCGACGAACTCGGCGGCGCCGACTATCAGGCCCGGTACGGCAATATCCACCAGGTCGTCGACTCGGAGACCGAAGCGTTCCACTACGTGCGGGACTTCCTGGAATTCCTGCCGCCCAACACCTTCGACGACGCACCGGTGATCAACCCCGGCTTGGAGCCCGAGGTCACCCCGGCCGATCTCGAACTCGACACCATCGTGCCCGACGCCGATAACACGGCCTACGATATGCACGACATCCTCTTGAGGATCTTCGACGACGGCGACTTCCTCGACGTCGCTGCCCAGGCCGGTCAGTCGATGATCACCGGATTCGCCAGGGTCGACGGTCGGCCGGTCGGCGTGGTGGCCAACCAGCCGATGATGATGTCCGGGGCGATCGATAACGAGGCTTCCGATAAGGCAGCCCGCTTCGTGCGGTTCTGCGATTCGTTCAACGTGCCGTTGGTGTTCGTCGTCGACACCCCTGGGTTCATGCCCGGCGTCGAGCAGGAGAAGAACGGGATCATCAAGCGTGGCGGCCGGTTCCTCTACTCAGTCGTCGAGGCCGATGTTCCGAAGGTGACGATCACTGTCCGTAAGTCCTACGGTGGGGCCTATGCGGTGATGGGGTCCAAACAGTTGACCGCCGATCTCAACTTCGCCTGGCCGACCGCGCGCATCGCCGTTATCGGGGCCGACGGCGCCGCGCAACTGTTGGTCAAGCGGTTCCCCGATCCGACGGCGCCGGAGGTGCAGAAGATCCGCGCCGACTTCATCGAGGGGTACAACCTCAATATGGCGATCCCCTACATTGCCGCCGAACGCGGCTTCATCGACGCCGTGATCGAACCGCACCAGACCCGGCTGATGCTGCGTAAAGCCATCAGGCTTCTGCGGGATAAGCAGATTCAGCGCGTTGCCCGCAAGCATGGACTGATCCCGATCTGATGACCACCGATTCGGCCAGCCCTGTCGAGCCCAGGCTGTACATCTTCCCTCACACCGGCGGTTCGGCAGAGTTCTACCTGCCGTTCGCCAGGGCATTCACCGGCGGTACGAAATGCGTTGCGGTGCAGTACCCCGGCAAACGCGCCGGCAAGGATCTCTCGCAGTACACCAGCATCCCGGAAATGGCCGATCGCCTCTGCGTGATGCTCAAACCCGAGGAGACGCCCGCGGGTGAGGTGGCGTTCTTCGGCCACAGCATGGGAGCACTGCTCGCCTTCGAGGTCGCGCTGCGCTTCGAGCAGGCGGGCAATCCCATTGCCGCGCTATTCGTCTCGGCTGCTGCTGCCCCCGGACTTCTGCGCCGCATCGCCAATCTGCAGGGTTCGGATGCCCATCTGTTGAGCACGGTCAGCACTGTCACGGGTGCCAACCCGGAATTCCTCAACGACGAAAAGTTCGCTGCGACGCTGTTGCCAACGTTGCGTGGACTCAAGGCCGTCACTGGCTACGAGAGCCCGCCGGAGGCGAAGGTTTCCTGCCCGATCCACGCGATGATGGCCGACAACGACGAATTAGGCACCGAGCAACTGATGTCGCCGTGGCAGCAGCGGACCACCGCGACTTTCGACCTAACGGTCTTCAGCGGCGGTCACTTCTACATGAACGACAACCTGCCGCAACTGGCCCAGTGGATGGAGGAGCGGGTTCTACAGGGGTGCGCGCGCAGCCAGGGGCGCCCCAGCTGAGATTTAGCTAAGAGCATAGGAGGTGCCCGTTAATCGTTTGCCACGCAAGTCCACAAACAGACTGGAACCAGGCTGCGCAGCCCGTAATTAGGAGATAAAAAGCTAGTTCAGATCGGTTTCCGACACCGGCAGACCATTCAGTAATTCTCATCGCAGCAAACATTATTAGTGTGCTCCAAAGCTGTTCAGCGAAGGTAATCTTGCCGCCCGGCCGGGCGAGTATTACACTAAGCTGATAGATTGGGGGAGCGACGAGCACTCATGGTTGAGTGCTCTGAGCGCTGAGTTTTGGCTTGCGACCGGCCTCGATGTGTTTGTCAGTCTCCGGATCTGCGATCCACGGGTACCCCACCCGGACCGGTACACCGATAGCGAAGAGGTTGATCAGCATGATGCAGACCGATCTATCCCTACCCGCTCTGCTCCTGCGCCGTGCCACCGAAGAGCCGGATGCAACCGCATACATCTTCATGGACCCCGAGGTGACCGGCACCGGCGAGGCCGAGGTGCTCACCTGGGCTCAGCTATACCGCAAAACACTGGTTCTGGCCGAAGAGTTACGTCTACACGGTGCCCCCGGCGATCGGGCCGCGATTATGGCCCCTCAGGGCCTTGACTACATCGTGTCTTTCCTCGGAGCGCTGCAGGCCGGTTTCGTGGCGGTCCCACTGTCAGTGCCGCAATTCGGCGTGCATGACCAGCGGGTGGCCTCTGCGCTGGCAGACAGCCAGCCCGTCGTGTTGTTGACCACTTCATCTGCTGTCGCTGACGTCAACAAATACGCCTCAGGCCAGGGCGGCCGTCCCGCGCCGGCCGTGATCGAGGTCGATCTGCTCGATTTCGACGAGACCCGCGTGTTGGACACGACCGACCACTCTCGCTCAGGGCCGGCGTATCTGCAGTACACGTCTGGCTCGACCCGCACGGCGGCCGGCGTGATCGTCTCGCACCACAACGTGACGTCAAATGTCGAGCAGATCATGCTCGATTACTTCGGCACCACCTCGCTGCCGGAGGAGACCACGGTCGTGTCCTGGCTGCCCTTCTTCCACGACCTCGGGTTGATCATGGGTGTCTGCTCACCTCTGGTAACCGGGCGCAAGGCGGTGCTGATGAGCCCGCTGGCGTTCCTGCTCAAGCCCGCAAGCTGGATCCAGTTGATGGCCAAGCACCCCCACTGCTTTTCGGGTGCACCGAACTTCGCCTTCGAGCTCGCGGCGCGGCGAACCTCTGATGCCGATATGGAAGGGCTCGACCTCAGCCGCGTCCACGTCATCCTCAGTGGTGCCGAGCGTGTGCACTCTGCAACAGTCAACCGTTTCGTCACCCGATTCGCCAAGTTCGGACTCAAGGACAGGGTGGTCCAGCCGTCCTATGGTCTGGCCGAGGCGACGCTGTACGTGGCCACGCCCGACGTCGCCGATCCGGTTCGCACTGCGCACTTCGACCTTGCGAAACTGGCCGCCGGTGTCGCGCTGCGCTGTGCGGCCGGCCAGGCGGCCAGCACTGAACTCGTCACCTACGGTCCTCCGCGGGCCTACCCGGTCCGCATCGTCGACCCGGAGACCGGGATTGAGATGCCTGAGGGCTGCATTGGCGAGATCTGGGTTCGCGGCGACAACGTCGCACTGGGCTACTGGCAGAAGCCTGAGCTCACCGCCAGTGTCTTCCGCGCTCAGATCAACAATCCGTCCCCGGGCACCCCTGCCGGGCCGTGGCTGCGCACCGGTGATCTCGGCGCACTTTCCGATGGTGAGTTTTTCATCATGGGCCGACTCAAGGACCTGCTGATCGTCGACGGCCGAAACCACTACCCCGATGACATCGAAGCCACCATCCGGGAGATCACCGGGGGCCGAGTGGCCGCGATCGCCGTCGAGGACGACTCCAGCGAGAACCTCGTGGCGATCGTTGAACTCAAGCCGGCGGGTGCCGATGAACAGGACTGGCAGCTGAACACTGTCAGCCGCGCGGTGAAAACCGCGATCTGGAAGGAGCACAGCCTTCGCGTCGGTGACCTCGTTCTGGTGTCGCCCGGATCGATCCCTATCACTACCAGCGGCAAGATCCGTCGGTCATCATGTGCTGATCTTTACCGCGGCGGCGAATTCAACCGGTTAGATATAGCGGTATGACCTCAGAGGCAGACGCCCAAGCCGAACTTCGTCACTGGCTGGTCGACTACCTCGTCAC
>NZ_JAEMSG010000007.1 GCF_016462945.1 Mycolicibacterium sp.
CAGTCGCTCACTCTACGCAATTGGTGGCGCCATTAGACACCGCGACCGGCGACGTGTTCTAGTGCCAGGGTGCTGGAGTTCACCATCGAGGACCTGTCGAACGCCGACGTCGAACGGTTGCGCGGAATCTATGAGCCGCTTGCCGAATCGGTGCGCTCGCTCGTCGATGCCACCATCCGGACCGAGGCTGACGCGCAGACCGTCGCCGCGGTGAAGCGGGATATCGACGCCGCGGTGGCACGGCTGCAAGCGCGTCAACTCGACGGGGCGTTCGGCGTCCGAGTGACCACCTCCGGGGAGAGCATGGGCTGGGGCAATGCCGTCATCGGCATCCGCAATGCTTTAGCCCCGCCGTTGATGACGCAGCGCGATGCCGAGGGCCGGGTGTCGGCGGACTTCCATCTCGGGGCGGCCTATGAAGGCCCACCCGGCCACGTCCACGGCGGGGTGGCGGCGATGATCCTCGACCATGTGCTCGGCGAGGCGGCCAGCGTCGACCGCCAACCGCGCTTCACCGGAACCATCACCATGCGCTATGTCCGCCCGACCAAACTCGGGCCGCTGCGCACCGAGGCGGTGCAGGTTCGGACCGACGGCGTCAAGACCTACTGCACCGGTTATATCGCCGACGCCGAGGGTGTCACCGTCGAGGCCGAGGGCGTGTTCATCACGCCGCGCTGGCTGCGGGAAAGCACGTAGGTTAACGCGATGGAAAAAGTCATTGTGACGCTGCGGCGCGCAAGCGCCGACGATGAGTGGGTGGACCGGCTGTGTGGCACGGTCGCTACCGCACTGCGCAACCTTGATCCGCCCGGGCTCATCATCAACGTTCGCGACGCTCAAGTGCGCGCCTCGCTGATGACGCTGACGACTCTGAACCCGCCGGTGCAGGCGCTGGTGAGTCTGTGGACCCAGCAAAACTACGGCCCGCAGATTCGTGGCGCGTTGGAGATCCTGGCTCGCGAGGCCGATCTGGTGGCCGCGTATCTGGTCACCGAGTCCGCGCCAATGCCGCCGCCGGCGTCGCCGCCGGGCGCACGCGCGTCGGGCATGGCGAATATCGCACTGCTGCGCCGTCCGGCGGATATGGACGAGGCGACGTGGCTGACCCGCTGGCACCGTGACCACACTCCGGTGGCTATCGACACCCAGTCGACGTTCGGCTACGTCCAGAACTACGTCGTGCGCGCACTGACCCCGGACGCGCCACCAATATCGGCCATCGTCGAGGAGTTGTTCCCGATCGAATCGGTGACGAGCCTGCACGCGTTCTTCGGCGCCGCCGACGACGCCGACCTGGCCGACCGACTCGGCAAAATGGTGGCCAGCACCTCGGCCTTCGGCGCCAACGTCAATATCGACACCGTGGCCACCGGACGGTACGTGTTCGCACGCCCGTTCGGTGATTGACCCCTAGGCTGACACGCGTGACATTGCTTATCGCCGACGAGAACCGGGTCCGCACCCTAACCCTCAACCGACCGGATGCGCTTAACGCCTTCAACGAAGCGCTCTACGACGCCACCGCGGATGCGCTGTCAGCCGCGGCCGATGACCCTGAGATCGCCGCCGTGGTGATTACCGGCGCCGGGCGAGCGTTCAGCGCCGGACAGGATCTCGCCGAGATGCAGGCCCGGATCAGTGACCCCAACTTCATCCCGGGCCGGCACGGCTTCCCCGGACTGATCGACGCGCTGTGTGCTTTTCCCAAACCACTCATCTGCGCGGTCAACGGTGTCGGCCTCGGACTTGGGGTGACCATCCTGGGTTTCGCGGATCTGGCCTTCATGTCCAGCACTGCGCGGCTGAAATGTCCGTTCACCAGCCTGGGGGTGGCACCCGAGGCGGCGTCGTCGTACCTGCTACCCCAACTGATCGGCCGGCAGAACGCCGCCTGGCTGCTGATGTCCTCAGAATGGGTCGACGCCGCCGAGGCCCTGCGGATGGGTCTGGTGTGGAAGGTGTGCGAGCCCGACGAGCTCCTGTCGGACGCCGGCAGGTACGCCCACGTACTCGCTGCCAAACCGATTTCCAGTCTCGTAGCGGTCAAGCAAACGATGGTAGAACCGAGTCGCGCGGAAGTCGCCGCTGCTCGCGCCCGTGAAGACGCATACTTCGCCCAAATGATGGGGGCGCAGGCTAACGCCGACGCGCTCGCCGAGTTCACTCAGGGACGTTCGGGCAACACCACCGGCTAGCGGAGCGGCCGGAGAGCCCCAGAGACCTCAGTTTCCACCAAACCGGTGAGGATGGACCTGACAGTAGTGCAGAATTTGCGGATCTAGGGGAAGGATTGTCAGCGATGAGAAACACCACTCGGCTGGTGCCCGCAACAGGTGTGGCGGCCTTGGTGCTGACCGTGACGCTCGCGGGCTGCGGGTCCGCGTCGAAAACCGCGTCGAGCAACTCGGTGGCGGGGTCGGGGGAGTCATCCGCCTCCTCCGCCGCTGCCTCGAGTGCACCGGCCGCAGCGACCCAACCCGGTCCACCCGGTTCCCCGACCGTCACGTTGCCCGAATTGCCCGGCTGGTCCGGTGACTCTGCAACACTGAAGGACGACCCCAGTATTTTGGCGGCGGTCCACTACGACGAGACGCCTGACGAAGCATTTATTGCGGTCTCGATGGTTGCCGTGGATGGTCCCGACCAAGCGATCCCTGCGGCGTCGGCAGGAGCCAATAAACTGAACAACGTTGACAACTGCGCATTCGAAGGTGCCATCGACGAGACAAGCATCAGTGGCTTCCAAGGTTTCCAGGCTACCCAGATCTGCACGCCGTCCACCACAACCCGGGTGTCGGAGACCCGGGCGATCGCCGTCCCCAACACCAGCGGTACGAGCTATGTGGTTGTGATAACGGGCACCGCGAAACAGGATCAAATGGGCGCGCTCGACGACGCCATGAAGCTGGTCGATTCTGAAACGACCATCACCCCGGCGCAGTAGCGGGGCTGCGTGACTACCATCGTTTCATGAGCCGAATCGGAGACTTCGAAGACGATGACGTGGCCGGCTGGATCGCGCTGTCACCGGAGTTGGGGAAAGCGATGGCGGCCTTCAGTGGTGCGGTATACAACCGCAACCGGTTGCCGATGCGGGTGCGCGAAATCGCGCGGATCGTAATCGCCCACGACAACGAATGTGTGGTATGTCAGAACACCCGCGATGCCGACGGCTCGGCCGCCGGGGTGGACGAGGATCTCTACGCGCACGCGTTGGAGTGGCGGACCTGGTCGGGGTACAGCGAACAGGAACGCCTCGCCGCGGAGTTCGCGCACCGGTTCGCCACCGAGCACACCAACCTTCGCGCGGATGACGAGTTCTGGGAACGCTGCCGCGAGCACTTCTCGGACGAACTCATCGCCGACCTGACGATGTCCTGTGCCATGTGGCTGGGGATGGGCCGGATGCTGCGCACTCTGGATATGGGGCAGGCGTGCCACTTGACGCTGCCCAGTCGCGTCTGACCGAGCAGCGTTCACGAGGTAGAACTGGCCGGGTTATCCCTTTGAGCGCGAGGTCGGGTATGTGACGAGTGCGTTCAAGAAAATCTTTCTGGACACCGGCCCGACCGTCAACTATCTCGGTGCCCGCGCCGGGGCCGCCATTGCGCGAACGCTGCGACTCGTGGCGTTCCGTAAGGTCCGCTACTCCTCAGGCGCATTCGGACCATCCGAACTGCGCTACCTTGGTGCCAAGCTCTGGTCTGATGGAATCGGCTCTGCCTTAGCTGATTTCGTCGATCGAGGGGAGTGGAGTTCGCAGGATGCCGCGCGCGTTGCCACACTCATCGATCGAGACAACGCCAAGCGGATATACCAGCTTTCCGGGTGAGTCTCAGATCAGTCCCGTGGCGTCGAACATCCACGACGTGTCTGCGGCGGCGAGTTGCTCCATCCAGTCCGCCGGCGCGTGATTGAGCAGACCGCCGAAGTCCCAGTAATCCTTCCACAGCGTGATCTTGTCGTCCCGCACCTTGTGAACGGTGACGAACTGCAGCACCGTGCTCTCACCGGTCGCCCAGTTCCAGGTCTCGGAGTGTTCGTACATGGCGTCGACGCCGTTGCTCACCAGAACGCCGTCATGGTTTTCGTAGCCGGACAGCGACTCCAGACCTACTTTGAGTCGCTTCACGATGTCCTCCGGGCCGCGCGCGGCGGCAGCAAGCCCGACCGGCATGTCGACGTAGATGCAATCGTCGGCGATGAAGCTCTTCAGCTGCTCCCAGTCGCGATCGGACAGTGCACGCCACATTCCGAGTACCGTCTCTTGAGCTGACATCATCCAACCTCTCCTCGGTGGTTACAGGCGGTTATTGACCGCTCTGGACGGTGGTGTTTCGGGCCGCCGAACCCAGCCGGACCGGCAGCTGAACCCACCCCCGCAAGACCCGGGTATCCCGCCGCAGTCCGGCACCGGCGAGTTGTACGTCAGGAAAGTGGGTGAAGAACTGGCGCAGGCCGACTTCGCCTTCGATCCGGGCCAGTGCCGCACCCAGGCAGAAGTGCCGGCCACCAGAGAACGCGAGATGCTTGCCCGCATTGGGCCGGCGCACGTCGAAACGCTGAGGGTCGTCGAAGACCATCGGGTCGCGGTTGGCGGCGGCGAGGTAGATCACTACCACCTCGCCGCGTTTTACCGAGGTGCCCGCGATGACGGTGTCCCTCCTCGCCACCCGCGCGGTGAGTTGCACGGGGGAGTCGAGGCGGAGGATCTCCTCGACCGCTCCCGGCCACAGCGACGGATCGCCGGCCAGGACCTCCAACTGGTCGGGGTGGTGAAGCAGCAGTCGGATCCCGTTGCCGAGCAGATTGACGGTGGTCTCGAAACCGGCCGCCAACACCAGGCCGGCGACGGCCCGCAGTTCGGTCTGATCCAGCCGGACGCCATCCTCCGATGCCTCGATGAGCTGGCTCATCAGATCATCGCCGGGATGGTCGCGCAGGTGTTGTAAATGCACGCCGAGCCAGTCGTTGAAACCCTCGATGCCATGCTGAACGCGCTGATACTGCTGCCAGCCCAAGCCGAAATCGAGACTGGGAGCGGCTAATTCACCGAACTCGAGAATCTTTGACCGATCGGCTTCCGGCACGCCGAGGATCTCGCTGATTACCGCCACCGGAAGCTGGGAGCAATACCGGTCGACGATATCGACCACACCGGTATCGGTCGCGAGTCCGGCGAGCAACTCTTCCGCAGTCGACTCGACCCCGCCGCGCAACTCGGCTACCGCCCGAGAGGTGAACACCGACGAGACCGTCTGGCGATAGCGGGTGTGTTCGGGCGGCTCGACGGCCAACAGCGACGGCGCCAGCAGTGGGTGCAGCAGGTCAGCCCGGGTGCGGCGTTCCAGCCAGCGCAGCGGTGCGGGCAGGTTGGCGCCCGAGGTGATCACTCGAAAGTCATCGGAGCGCAGTAGTTCGTTGGCGATTGCGTGGTCGACGGTGAGGTAGCCGACCCGGGACCGCACCATCGGGCCGTGCGAGCGCAGCTCCTCGTAGAATGGAGCGGGATCCGCGCGTACGGCCGGATCGGTCACCAGGCGAGCCTGCAGATCGCCCCGTTTGGCCGACCAGCCGGCTGCCGTCCGCACCACGCCGTGCATGGCGAACCAGTGCAGGCGCTCCCTGATCGTTGTCATGGCCGAGCGGGCGGCGTCCAGCTGACCGGAAGGCGCTTGATGCCATGAATGAAGGCTGACAACAGCATTGCCGGCTCCTCGGTCACGGTGACGTCCGGGATGCGCTGGTGCAACTCCTCGAACACCACCGCAATCTCGCGGCGGGCCAGATTGGCGCCTAGGCAGAAGTGCGTACCGCCGCCGCCGAAACCGAGGTGATGGTTGTGTGCCCGAGCCACGTCAAACTTCCAGGGATTATCGAACTTGTCCTCATCGCGGTTGGCCGAGGAGTACCACATGGTCACTTTGTCGCCCGCGGCGATCGTGACCCCGCTGAGTTCGACGTCGCGCGTGGCGGTGCGACGCATGTACACCACCGGGGAAGCCCAGCGCACAATCTCCTCCACCGCGGACGGTGTATGGGTATCGAAGTCGCTCCACCAGATCTCACGCTGCTCGGGGTAGCGGGACAGTGCCAGCACGCCATGGCTGATCGCGTTGCGGGTGGTTTCGTTTCCGGCGACGGCCAGCAGAATGAAGAAGGACGCGATCTCGGCAGACGTCAGCCGTTCGCCGTCGACCTCGGCGGCCACCAGAGCGGTGGTCAGATCATCGCGTGGGTTGGTCCTGCGGTCCTCGGCCAGAGCAGTGGCGTAGGCACCGATATCGATGGAGACCTTCATGAATTCTTCGTAGTCGGTGGTCAGGTCCGGGTCTCCGAAGCCGAGAATGATGTTGGTCCAGTAGAAGATCGTCTGGTGGTCGTCCTCCGGGATGCCCATCATGTCGCAGATCACCTGCAGCGGAAGAGGTCCGGACAGTTCGGTTACCAGTTCGCCCCTACCGTCAGGGTGGTTGGCAATCAGATCCGACACCAACTGGCGGGCGCGATCGCGAACCGATTCCTCGGTGCGCGCGACCACCTTCGGCGTGAAGGCGCTGCGCACGATATTGCGCAACCGCGCATGACGCGGATCGTCGAGATTGATCATCGAGCCGAAGTACTCGGCCACCTCGGGTGACTGATCGGCGATGGTGATGTTGGGCACCGAACTGAAGATCTCCGGGTGCCGACTGGCGTAATGGACATCGTCGAACTTCATCAGCGCCCAATGGCCCGCGCCGGCGGGGAAGCCCTCGTAACCGACCTCCTCGAAGAACGTGATCGGCGCCTCCCGGCGCAGGGTCGCGAACGCCCCGTCCCGAATGGAATCCTCCAGAGCCCAGAACTCCAGGGTGCCCAGGTTGATCTCTGCCAGGGGGACATCCGGGGGCGCCTGGCCGTTGGCACGGGTTTCGATGCCCCCGTTTGCGATGCCCATAGGTGCCGTCCCGTCCGTTGTAGCGAATGATCTGCTCCACATTAGAGGCAGGGGGATCATAGCCAGGGGATCCGGCCCTCTGTTACGACCCCTCTTCGACAACCTTCTTGATCCGCTCCAGGGTGGTGCGCATATCGCGGACGTTGCGTCGCCCGCGCAGATGGCCGGCGAACATCCAGAACACCCGTGACAGCGCCGAGTTATTGAGGCGGAAAGACTCCGTGACGTCGGTGCCGTCCCCGGCCGGGGTGAGCTGATAATGCCAGTTGTTGACTGCCATGTCGCCCGGACCCAGCACCGCGAAGCCGAACTCCCGACCAGACTCGCAGGCCGTCACGCGGCAGACCGTCCAGTACACCGGGCCGATTTCATTGCGGCGGACGTGCCCGCGGAACTTCGCACCGAGGGCCGGACCGGTGGCGCCGTCGAGCCATTCCGACTCGAAGACCTCGGGGGAGAATCGACCGGTATTTCGGACGTCGGAGATCAGATCCCAGATCTTGTCAGCCGGCGCGTTCATGTGAACTGTGACAGAACCATCCATGGTGGAAGATCCTAGGCGGGTAACGTCTGAGGGCGTGGGGCCGGCACCGTGGGCGTAATTCTGGGGCCGCGCATTGCGGGCATCGACCGCTTCATCGCCGCCCCGCCCGCTGCGGCATGGGACCTGCTGGTCGACGTGGCGGCGTGGCCGATCTGGGGGCCGTCGGTGCGGCGCGCGATGTTGCTTGACGGGGCTACCGGCCTGAGCCTCGGGACGCGGGGAGACGTCTGGACCGCGGTTGGGGTGCGAATGCCATTCGTGATCACCGAATTCGAACCGGGCCACCGTTGGACCTGGAGGGTCTCGGGAGTGCCTGCCACCGGACACCAGGTCACTCCTACTCCCGGCGGTTGCCGGGTGCGCTTCGAGGTTCCGTGGTGGGCAACGGCCTACCTGCCGGTATGCGCAGTGGCACTGTCGCGAATCGAGAGCGCGTTAGACCGTTGTCACAGAGGAGATTCCGGGTTTCCGGAACACGTCGTTGAGGGTGACGCTCCTCAGGGTTCGCAATAGGAGCGGGTGGCCGCCACGCGGCGCAGTGCACAATCCGCTGCACAACCGCCAGGGCTACGAAACCTGCCCGGGCGTTCAGCCGACCGGACCCTTGGCCAGCACCAGTGGCGCGCTGCGGGGGATACCGCCGCGGTCGATCCAGGTAAGCACGATGGTGTCACCGGGTCGACGTTGATCCATGACGTTGGACAGATCGGCCGCCGAAGTGACCGGAATACCGTCGACCGCCGTGATCACGTCACCACTGAAGAGCCCGATCTGCCGGGCGGGGGTATCCGGCAGGACCTGTCGCACCACGGCACCGGCCGGTCCGCGGCTCATCGGTGCGGAGTCTGCGATGCCGACCCCGATGAACGCGGTATCGCCGAGATGAATCGAGTCCGACACCGCACCGGCGCGGATTTGGTTGGCGATCGCCAAAGCTCGGTCGATCGGGATCGCGAATCCCTCGCCGCCGGCCACTCCACCCATTCGATAGGTCAGGGTGGCGGCAACGTTGACCCCGACCACCTGCCCCGTCCCGTTGACCAGGGGACCGCCGGAGTCGCCCGGAAGGATTTCGGCAGCCACCCGGATCAAGTCGCGCAACTCCCGGGAGCCGCCGCCGGACTCGTCGGACGCGCGAACCGAGGCGCCGATCTGAGTCACCGTGCCCGGCGCATAGCTCGGCGGCGCACTGGACCCGTTCGAGTTACCGATGGCCGCAATCGGGTCACCGACCGCCAGCGACGACGAGGTGCCCAAGACCGCGGTCGGAAGCCCGGCTGCTCCCCGCAATCGCACCAGCGCGATATCGTTATCCCGGTCGAAGCCGATTACGTCAACCGGGTAGGAGCGGCTATTGGCCAGGCTCAACGCGGTGATCTCGGTGGCCCCCTCGATGACGTGGTTGTTCGTCAACACCTCACCGTCGGGGTTCAGCAGGATGCCGGTGCCTGCTCCGATAGCCCCCTGGTAACTCAATGTTGTGTTGATGTCAACGAGTCCGGGGACCACCTGACTTAGCAGAGCGGACTGGTCCAGCGGCGCACGCGGCACCGGCGTCGGCGCAGCGGTCGCAGGTGCCGCAACCACGCCGGCGAGCAGAGTCAGCACAGCCAGCACGCCGGGGAGTCGGCGCGCCGGGTGGCCCGCCGCACGCGGATGGGTTGCGTTCATAGGATCAACTTTGCCTGAAAACCTCCGAAACGGCGAAAGCCTCGCCGGAACAGACGGCTGCACGGGCGGCGTCAGGACCGGTAGCATCAGGTCATCGTCAGTTTCGGGCGAGGAAAGTATGAACAGAGACACACTCCGCACCCGATCGTCGCGGCTGCTCATCGCGGCAGCACTGTTGATGTCGCTGATCCTGGGCGCAACCTTCATCGTCATGCATCAGGTCTACGACCTGCGCGGCCCCGCGGTGGAATCTCCGCGCAACCCGATCACCGATGTCCAGGCCAGGGAGCAGGTGGTCGGGTCGGCGCGGCAACTGGTCGGGGCAGGCAGACTGACAGCGGCCAGCGGCACCTACCTCCTGGTGTCCTGCGCGCCCGATGATTTACCGCCCTACCAGGGCAGCGCCTACCTCAACTTCGACACGCCCACGATCACCGAAACCCCGGCCTACTTCCGGGCGATCGCTCGTTCACTGACCAAGCGGGGATGGACCGAGGGGGTGGCGCCCGGCCACCACCCTGGCGGGCACACCCTGGTCAAGGACGGGGTGACTGCCGTCTACTACCGCCACCCGGACATCCCTCGCCGCGGCGTACTGCAGATTTACGGCGAATGCCGCGATATGACCGACCACCGGTCGGACCCCAGCGGTTTTACCGACATCACCGGCGAGCTCTACCGCTGATCGGCGGGGGAGAAACGAGGGCGATCGGACGATGTACATCAATGCCGAGGAGTGCGTTGACTGCGGCGCCTGCAAGTTGCTGTGCGAAGTGGACGCGATCTTCTACGCGGACGACCTACCCGAGAGCGAACGCAAGTTCCTCGCCGATAACGCGGCATTCTTCTCAGAAGTGCTGCCCGGCCTGCGGGTGCCCCTGGGCTCACCTGGCGGGGCTGATCTGGTGTAACGCTGCGCCGGTTTCGATCGACTTCATTCTAGGCGCGCCGGTGGTGCACACTGCACAGCGGAAAGGCGTCAGCATCTAGACTGGTGCTTTGCTTGCAGACCACCAAAAGGACAGGAAGTCATGGCCAGGGCACTTCGACGGGCACTCGCCGCCGCGGGTATCGCAGTGGTTGCGATGGCGGCTTCGGCGCCTGCCAGTCCGGCCGCCACGGCCCCTTCGTCGGCCGCGGCAACAGTGGCGTCGGTGCGGCCCATCAACGGCCAAACCGTCGGCGTCGCCCACCCGATCATCGTGACGTTCACCGGACCGGTCGTCGACCGCCGGGCCGCTGAGCGGACCATCACCGTCACCTCTCCGGTAAACGTGGCCGGGAAGTTCGAGTGGCTCAGCACTGACACGGTGCAGTGGGTGCCCGACCAGTACTGGCCGGCCCACTCCCAGATCACGTTGCTCGCCGGGGGTGTTAAGCGCAGTTTCGGCACCGGATCAACCACGCTGGGCGTAGCGAGCATCTCCGCGCACACCTTCACGGTCAGCATCGACGGCGTGCTCATGCGGAGGATGCCGGCCTCGATGGGCAAGCCAAAATTCGCCACACCCACTGGAACCTTCAGTGCTCTGGAGAAGCAGCAGACCTTGGTGATGGATTCCCGCACCATCGGAATCCCACTGAGCGACCCGGAGGGATACAAGCTGACGGTCAACTATGCGGTCCGGGTCAACTGGGGTGGTGTCTACGTACACTCCGCGCCGTGGTCAGTGGGTTCACAGGGCTACACGAATGTCAGTCATGGCTGCATCAACCTCGGGCCCGATAATGCGGCCTGGTATTTCAACCAGGTCAACATCGGCGATCCGATCATCATCAACGGCTGAGCGAACCACTGGGCTTGAGTCGGGTTCAGTCCGTCATTTCGGGTGGTTGCCGGTGAACTCGATCGTCACCTCATCAGCGATCTTCAGCGAACCCATCAGCAACGAGTACGGCTTGACGTCAAAGTCGCTCTGGGTGATCCCGGTTTGAGCGGACATCGTCCATGCGTCTCCCGTGTCGTCAACCGTCAGGTCGATCACCTGAGGGCGGGACTTGCCGTGGATCTCCACCGTCCCCGTGAGCCGGTATCCGGCGGCTTTCTCGGCGATATCGTCTGCGGCGAAACGGATGTGCGGATATTTTTTGGCATCGAGTGACTTGAGTGCGTTGAATCTGACGATCGACTTCTCCGGGCCTGACAGCGGAGTAACGCCACCTTCACCCTTGTTCACCTGAAGAGAGTCGACGAGCACCGTGAGGTCCGCACTCAGCGGCTTACCGGAACGCCACCGCACCGTCCCCTCCCACGACCCCATGGTGATTGTCAGCCGATGCCCCATTCGCGCAGCTGGCCCGGCGACGCCGGTACGGATGAGAAGCTCACCGGTCGAATTGTCCAGCGACCAAATCGACTCAGCCACCCCGTGCGCCGGTGTAATCAACATTCCAGTGTTTGACACCGTTGAGCCAACCGGACCGCAATCGATCAGGCTTTCCGAGTGGAGTCAGATCGGGCATTGCATCGGCGATCGCGTTGAACATCAGGTCGATTGTCATTCTGGCCAGGTTGGCCCCGATGCAGTAATGCGCCCCGGTGCCACCGAAGCCGACGTGCGGGTTGGGGTCGCGCAGGATGTCGAATTGGAAGGGATCGTCGAACACCTCTTCATCGAAGTTGGCTGAGCGGTAGACCATCACCACCCGCTGGCCCTGCTTGATCGTCACCCCGCTCAGTTCGGTGTCCCGGAGTGCGGTGCGCTGGAACGAGGTGACCGGTGTGGCCCAGCGGACGATCTCATCGACTGCGGTCGCAGGCCGCAACTTCTTGTACAGCTCCCACTGGTCGGGAAATTCTGTGAAGGCGTGCATCCCGTGGGTGATCGAGTTGCGGGTGGTTTCGTTGCCCGCAACCGCCAATAGGATGACGAAGAAGCCGAATTCGTCGTCGGAGAGCTTGTGCCCCTCGACATCGGCCTGCACGAGTTTGGTGACGAGGTCATCGCGCGGGTTGGCATTGCGGTCGGCCGCCATCTGCATGGCGTACATGATCAGTTCGATTGAGGCGCCGATCGCGTCATTGGACTCGAATTCGGGATCCATGTCGCCGACCATCTGATTGGACCAGTCGAAGAGTTTCTTACGTTCCTCTTGCGGGACACCCATCAACCCGGCGATGGCCTGCAGCGGCAACTCGCAGGAGACCTGTTCGACGAAGTCTCCGGAGCCCTGCGCCGCAGCATCTTTGGCGATAGCACCCGCACGTTCCCGCAGTTCATCGCGAAGCATCTCCACAGCGCGGGGGGTGAAGGCTCGCGAGATGATCTTGCGCAGGTGGGTGTGATGCGGGGCGTCCATATTGAGCAGGACGAATTTGCCGCGCTCGATCTGATCGCCGACCGTGCCCTCTTTGTACCGCGGTAGCGCAGTCTTGGCGAGACTCGAGAACACATCACTGCGCCGCGAAATCTCCTTGACATCTTTGTTTTTGGTGATCACCCAGTAGCCGCCGTCATCGAACCCGCCTACGCCGAGTGGCTGCTCATTCCACCAGATCGGCGCGGCCTTGCGCAGTTCTGCGAGTTCATCCACCGGAAGACGTTCGGTGTAGATGTCAGGGTCGGTGAAGTCGAAACCTGGGGGCAGGTTCGGGCCAGCCATACGTGCGTCTCCTCGTGTCCGCTGAATAGTTGCTCCATGCCTACACCGCGAGCAGGTCGGCTGTGGGGCGCTTGAGAAAACCGGCGGGAGGGTGTGGAGGGTTAAGAGCCCGGCTTCGACGACGTCGGTGTCGGTGTCATGGTGACCGTCGTGGTACTCACAGTGGTCGAGCTTGCCGAGGAGGTTGCGGCGGCCACGGGGAACCGGGGTTGGCGGAACTCGGTCCACGAATCGCGGTAGAGCACGCTGTCACCCTCGGATACCAGCAGCATGGTCGGAGACACCGCGTAGGTGACACCGTCGTTGGTGGCGATGATCGTCCCGTCAGAGGCGCGCGCGGCGGGCATCACGATCCCTGCCTGGTCGCTGATCCTCATGCCGCGATACTCGAGTTGCCCGTCCCGGTTGACGCAGATCACCACCAGGGCACGCGGGGTACGGCCGTAGGCCATCAGGGTCTGGTCGTCGTCACAGCGGGCTGATGAGCCCACATAGCCATGCTCATCGCTGATCGGCCCCGCCGGGGCGGCGGCCGCTTCCGGGAGTGGGGTGGGCGAGCCCACGGTGATCGCAATGCTCACAGCAAGTGCGGCCAACCCGAGGAACGAGTAGTCGCGATCGGACATCGGGATCCCTTCCGCCGGTCTCGGACACCCCAAGCGAACCACCTCCGACGGCGATTTCGGCGGTGACACGGCGGCGATTCCCGGATCGCTTGCCGATACCCGCCCCGATCCGGCGGTTCCGCCGAGCCGACCGGGTCCAACCGGCTAGCATCTGCGCTATGTTCCGCGAAATCGTCACCGCAGCAGCTGTCGTGGGCAGCGCGCTCCTGGTCGCCCCGTCGGCTGCCGCAGACGGGGACCAACCGTCCTATGCCGGCGACGTGCCGGGCATCATTTACGGCGCCAACCTGAGCGCTCCGTGCTATCAGTGGGACAGGTTCATCTTCGGCCGCGGCCGTGACGGACAAGTTCTGGCCTGCCACTTCATCGAGAATCAGTCCTACGTCGGCCTTTACCGACCGCCTGAGGGCACCGGTTTCTGGGTGATCTCGCCCAAGTTATACGGGGTCCAGACCCCCGGCGCGCCGTGCCCGGGTTCCCAAGCCGCCGCTCAATCGCCGGAGGGCTTCCCGATGTTGTGCCTCGGCGCACAGGGGTGGCAGTCCGGCTATCTGAAGGCCGGCGATTGGGCCAACGGAAGCTACTTCTTCCCGGCCGGATAGGTAAAACACCGGTCCGCTACACCGCCGCGGCGGCCTCGTTGAGTTCATCGAGCCGGGTGGTGGCCTCGAGGTATTCCTGTACCCACCGCTCAATCACCGCGGAGCTCTTCTCGACCTTGTTCAGCTGACCGACGACCTGACCCACCGGGTTGAAGGCCACGTCCACCGTCTCGTTGGGGTATTTGTTCGTAGCGGCGACCGCCATCCCGGAAACCATGTACTGCAGAGGCATTCCGAGCGGCTCGGGGTTGCCGGGTGTCTGCCAGGCGTCGGTCCATTCGTTGCGCAGCATGCGGCAGGGCTTGCCGGTGAACGACCTGCTGCGGACGGTGTCGCGGCTGGTCGCCTTGACATAAGCCGCCTGCTGTACCGGCGTGTTATGCGCTTCCTCAACCATCAGCCACTGTGAGCCCGACCAGGTGCCTTCGCATCCCATCGCCAGCGCGGCGGCGATCTGGTAGCCACTGCCGATGCCACCCGCTGCCAGCACCGGACGTGGAGCAACCTGCTTGACGACCTGGGGCCACAGCACGATCGAGCCCACCTCACCGCAATGGCCGCCACCCTCGCCGCCCTGGGCGATGATGATGTCGACATCGGCGGCGGCGTGCTTAAGCGCCTGTGCAGGCGAGCCGCACAGCGCGGCGACCTTTCGGCCGGACTCATGGATATGTTTGATCATCTCGACCGGCGGCGTGCCGAGCGCGTTGGCGATCATGGTCATCTTGGGATGCCGCAGTGCGACCTCGACCTGCGGGGTGGCCGTCGCCTCGGTCCAGCCGAGCAGTTGCAGGGCGTTTGAATCAGCGTCCCCGGTGGGCACGCCGTGGTCGGCGAGGATCTTCTTGGCGAAGTCCAGATGCTGCTGGGGCACCATGTCCTGCAGCATCTTGGTGAGATGCTCGGGGTCCATGTCGGAGTCCATACCCTCGTACTTGTTCGGGATCACGATGTCCACACCGTAGGGCCGGTCGCCGATCCGCTCGTCGATCCAGTTGAGTTCGATCTCGAGTTCCTCAGGGGTGTATCCGACGGCGCCGAGGACCCCGTATCCGCCCGCCTTGCTGACGGCGACCACGACGTCGCGGCAATGGGTGAACGCGAAGATCGGGAACTCGATACCGAGTTCGTCGCAGAGGGAAGTGTGCATGACCGGCTCCTTGGGGCGTCGCGGACCGACTGAAACGTGTTCTAGTTTTCTACCATGACCTTACCGCCACAATCAGCCACAGCAGCAGAAACGCCGTCATACCCGCCAGACATATGAGGTGGTCGCGGTAGACCGATCGGGCAAGGCGGGATTGCTCGGCTGGAGTATCGGCACGCCGGCCCAACCGGACGGCGCTGGGCACGGTGCGCAGCAGCGCCAGCAGGATCGGACCCCCGGCCAGTACCGCCGAGGCGATGAGGACCCAGCCCGGGCGCCCGCCGCGCCATGCTTCGATTCCCAGGCAGACCAGCAGGGCGCCCATCACCGTGGCGATCAGGGTTCCCATCGGCTGGGAGCTGGTGGTTGCCCGGTGGTAATAGGCGCCGATGGAAGCCAGTATCGATTCATCGGGGTCAGGTCCCCGCAGGCCGGCCTGACTGTCGAATATGAGGTCCATCCACAGCACCGCGAGCAGGAACCCAGCACAGGCCGTCAGAATTGGGACACTCAATCCGTGCTCACCTCAGGAGTACCGTTGGAAGTGCGCTCACCGTAGTGCGTCGTCGATGAAGAGGTGTTCGGTATGGCCATTGTCCGCGAGCTAGCCCTGGCAGCACTCAGCAGCGCCGCACTGGCAACGGCGGTACTCGCCGCGGCGCCGGTGGCGTCCGCAGGCCCCGGTCAGCCAAGCGCCCCCTGCTACAACGGGGTGTTTCCGCTGAATCCTGAGGTCAATAACTGCGCCCTGCCGTCGCGTCCGCCACGGGTGCTGGGATCGGCGCCGGATCAGACCGCGTTGCTCGCCTGCAGTGTCGGCAGTGGTGCGTTCCGGGCACAGTGCCTGTCGCTGTACGTCAACGGCGGGTACGGCTGGTATCCCGGGGCGACCCTGGTGCCCGGATATCACCCCTGAGGCGCTGAGTAGACCCCGCTCGGCCGACGGGGACCCCGATGAGGTGCATCAGCGTTTGTCGCGGCCACGCAGTGCGACGGCACGCAGCGCCGCGCCTAGTGCGGCCCGGCCCAGAGCCGGTAGGTGTCCCAGCGCACTTGCCGGTCCGCGCTGGCCCGGCGCGGTGACCCGCAGTACCGGCCAGTCGTGCGTCGCCGCCATCGCAGCCAGACCCGTCCGGGGATTTACTGGCCGGGGATGTCCCACCAATGTCATGAGTGCCGCGTCCTCGTCGCCGTCGGCATAAAAATAGCTCTGCCGAAGTCCCACGCCGCGCTCGGCGCAAAAGCGTTGTACGGCAGCGGCCTTTTGTTCTCCCCACACAATTGGTCTGTTCACCCGTCCGGTGAGCACTCCGTTTTCATCCAGTTCGAAGGTGTTACACACCACATCAACGATGCCCAGTTCGCGAGCCACGGGTTCGGCGTGGATGGTCAATGCTGACGAACTGAGAACGACGGTGTGCCCACGCTCGTGATGGGCGTTGACGATGTCCCGCATCAGCGGGTAGACCTTGTTCGCCACCTGCTCGGCGAACACGCGATCCGCGACATCGCTCAGTCCGGTCAGCGATTCGCCGCGCAGGTAGGTCGCGCCTCGGACCAGTAGCCGGTCGAACTGCATGCGGCCGAGTTTGTAGCGCACCGAGGCTTCGACGACACCCAGTACCTCGCCGATGCGGGCCTGTCCGTTCCGCAGTCGGTCACTGGCATGCGAAGCCGCGGTGAACCCGGCGACCAGGGTGCCGTCGAGGTCAAAGAACGCGCCGATCTCCGGGCCGGCCGGGCCGGACGTGATCTGGGCAATGGCCTCCGAGGACAGCACATCTCCATCATGCGGGGAGGGGACGCTACGGCGTCAATCGCGGGGCTGCGACAGCCTCGAGTCCGTCCTCGTAGGCGCCTTCGTCGCGGCCCAACGCGATGGTCGCAACGGCCATTGCGCCGGTGGCAATGCCGAGGGCGATCGCACTGCCTGTGCTCGCGGTCAGATGCTCACCGAGGATCACCTGGCCCAATAACACCGCAACCAGCGGTTCCAGCACCAGCATCGCCGGGACCGACGCCTTCAGCGAACCGGCATGAAAGGCGGATTGCTGCAGCAGGGTCGCTGCCACCGCCACCGCGATCAGCGTGTACGTCACCGGAGAGGTCAGCAACCGGGCAGCTCCGTCTTCGGTGAGAAGTTGCATCTCGATCTTGGTCAGCACCGCCACGACCCCGAAAAGCACGCCCACTCCAAGGGCGAGCAGGATCGCCCTTCGCCAGCCGGATAGCCGAATGGCAACGACCACGCTGGCTGCCACCGCCAGCAGGCACCCAGCGGCCACGAGCGCCGCGGGCAATTCCGCACCCTCATAGTCGCCGGGTCTGGTCTTGGCCAGTGAGACGAACACCGCCAGCGCCACGGTGAGTAATGAGGCCCAGGCCCATTCCGCACGGCTGACCCGACGGTGTGACAGCCACGCACTCATCGGCAACGCAAACAGAAGTGCCGCGACTAACAGGGGCGCGACCAGCAGCAGGGAGCCGTTGGCCAGGGCGATCGCGTAGAAGACGTAACCCATCACCGCGGCCGCGGTGCCCGCCCACCACCGCGGCCGCCGCAGGAGGGTATTCAGCATCACCGGGCTCAGGCCGTGCTCTGCTGGCACGTCCATGGTGGCCCGTTGTCGCACGACGATCCCTATCGCGGTAAACACCGCGCCTGCAAGGGCAGCGACAACGGCGACGGCGCGCTCAAGCAATGTCGTCAATCCTTCCCGGTGCCGGCCCCCGCAACGAATCTAGGCCACCGGTACCGCGCCGTGCGGGTCCCGGTGGCCGCGTGTCAGTGAACCGCCACCACCACCGGCGAGCCGCCGTAGCCGGTGACCCGCACCGCGGTCGGGGTTGGTCCGGGCGAGGGCACGCGGCCGTGGATCTCGATGGTCTCACCCGGGAATACGGTGACGTAGTTGTCGTCGTAGGTGATGGGCAGAATCTCGTCGGCATCGGCCGCACTGAGTAGTTCAGCTCGCTCGAAGAACGCGATCCGCGTACTCCGATTGCGGAGGGTAACGGTGACCTGTGCGGCGTCGGCCTCATCGCGCCGGGCTGTGATGTCCAGTGCGGGTTTGGGCATGTAGTTCAGTGGTGTCATATCCGCCCAGCTGATCTGCCGGGAATCGAACGCCGTGTCGTTGGCGGGTGGGCCGACATCGTCGGGTACCTGAGACTGCCAGTACACATTCTCGGTGATCACGCCACCACTCGCGTCGAGCAGTTGGCAACGGACGAAGAACACGCGGGAGTCAGCCGGTCCGGGGGGCAGGGTCATCGCGGCGGCGGTGCTTCCGGAAGCGACATCGATACCGTCGGCGGCGCGGTCGTCGCGCACTTTGCCCGACAGATCGTAGATGCGCACCCGAACCCGCAAGTCCTGCTTGGCTTCCGGGCTCTGGTTGACCACGGTGACGGTTGCCCGACGGTGATTGCTGTCGGCGTAGGAGTCGAAGACCACCGACAGCGGTTCCAGGCCCTTCTTGGCGCCGTAGTAGGCACCGCCGGGGCGAAGGTAATAGTCGAAGATATTGCCGAAGAAGGATGGCCAGTGGCTATTGAGCATCCAGTAGATGGTCATCTTGTGGCTGTCCCAGCCGTTGGCGGCGAACGATTCGAACTGTGCGCGGGTGGATTCGTAGTGGGCGAGTTGGGCCTTGTCGGCGAACACCTGGGCACTGGTGGAGAAGCCGTAGCGGCGGTCGATGACGCGCCGGATGTTGGTCAGGTTTGAGTTCTGTGGTGCGGCACCGGCGTGGAAGTACCAGGTGTCGTTGATCGGCCACATCTTGTCGGGCGGGATGAACCGCCGCAGGCTGGCGTAGGGCGGAATGTGTTCATTGTCGCCCTGTTCGGCCGACGAACCCCGGGCCGCGCCGTAGCGGTCGCTGAACCAGTACGACGGTGGCCGCCAGGAGTAGGGGCCGGCCATCTGGATGCCGTCCCACCGCGGGTTGCCATCAGCGTCGCGGGCGAACGAGGAGACCGTGTCCACGGTGGCGTTCTGCCAATGCAGGTCGTCGATGATCTTGCGGTAGGTGTCGCGAACCTTGTCGGGCGGACGGCCATCACTTGCGTTGGCCCAGAGGAACGCCGACGGATGTGACCGCAGCATGGTGATCTGCGACTGCAGACTCTCGCTTGCGACACGGCGGTCCTCATCGTCCCACTGCTGCCACTTCTCCCACTGGTTACAACACATCCACCCGTACATCAGCGGTATACCCATCTCGTCGGCCAGTTCGACGAATCGGGCTGATGCGATCTTGGACTCGAGCCGGAGCATGTTCAGGCCCAGATCCTTGACATAGCGCAGGATCGCTTTATCGCGTTCGGGGTCGTACTTGTAGAGCAGGTCGGGGGTGTAGGTGGCGCCGCGCACCAGGAAGTCCCGTCCGTTGATCCGCAGATAGAAGTTTCCGCCGGGCGCCGCCGAACTGTCATCGGAATCACGGCCCTGACTGACGGTTCGGATACCGAACCTCAGTGTCGAGGAGGTGGTGACGATTCGGTTCTGGATGAAATCCAGTCTCAGGTCGTAGAGATCGGGGTTACCCATGGTGTAGGGCCACCACAGATCTGGGCGATCGATAGTGAGGCCCGCGAAATCATCAGGAGTGAAGGCGATTTCGCGTTCAGCACCGGGCTCCAGAGTCACCGGTTGGGCCACCCGCACGGGTGTCTTGCCGTCCCGGGTGATCGTTGCCTGCAGCACACCGCGGACCGGTGTGCTGCTGTAGTTGTGCAGGGTCGAATAGATGGTCAACCGCGCGCTGTCGGTACCCGGCAGGGGCAGTTCGCTGTTCACCAGCGCCGGGCCGATGTCCACGTCGCCGAAGGCCCGCAGCTGAACCGGCTTGAAGATTCCGGCGTTTCGGTCGGAGACGAACGAGTTGCCGTTGGCCGGGTTTTTACCCGGCCCGTGGTAACCGAGATAACGCCAGTTGATCCAGTCGTACCAGCTGTCAGCCAACTCGACGCCGTTGACGTCCTGGATGGCACGTTCGGGAATCACCCTGACAGCCAGCGTGTTCGGCTTACCGGAAACCAACCAGGGCGTCACATCGAGTGTGTGATGGGTGTACATGCCGACGATCTGGGTGCTGTCGGCAATGCGTTGGCCGTTCAACCAGATGTCTGCCCGGTAGTTAATGCCCGGGAAGTTCAGCTGATAGGTCCGGTAGCCGGCCGGAGCGGTGAAGGTGGCTCGATACCACCAATCCTGTTGAAAGAGGTCCTGGGGGACTTCGGTGCGCAGGTTCTTGCCGAAGTAGAGGTTCGGATAGATCCCGGCCTGCTGCAGTATCTCCAGCACCGTGGCGGGCATCTTCGACACCGGGACCCATGCGCCGTCGTCATAGCCGGCGGCGGAGATCGCCGCGCCGTCAGCCTTCAGGCCGGTTGCGGAGACCAGTTTCCATCCGTCGGCAAGTTCGATGTCCTGGGTCCCGGGCGGCTGGGGTCGTGCGAACACCCGGTAGTCACCCGCACAGAGCAGCAACAGGACGACCGCGAAGATCTTCAGAAAGGTCTTCGGCACGGTGCGGGGGACTCCTTGCGGTGGATGCGGGCCGACTTCGGCCCTAGGCTAATCCAATGACCGAATCCGACCTCGCCGTCACCCGTCGGGCAATCGCCGACGCCCTCATGAGCGCGCTGGAACGGCGCCATGAGGTGCTCGACGTCATTGTCGGGTCCAACGACCGGAGATCGGCAGTTGATGCCATCACGGAATTGCTAGGCACCCCGCGGATCGCCAGCGAGGCCGTCATGAACATGTCCTTCGACCAGCTGACCACTGAATCCCGGAAACGGATCGCGGCCGAACTCGACGATCTCAACAGCCGACTGAGCTTCACCGCAGGCGAGCGTCCGGCCAGCTCGGACGAGAGCCTCCGGCTGCGGCCTTTCTCGCACGATTCGGACCGCGATATCTTCGCCACCCGCACCGAGGAGGTGGGCGCGGCCGGCGACGGCTCCGGGTCACCCGCGGGAAGTCTCGACGATGAGATCAGCGCCGCGCGTAACCGTCTGTGGGCCGAGGAGGCAGCCTGGTTCGTGGCCCTCGACGGCGAGGATAAGGTCGGCATGGTGTTCGGCGAGCTGATCGGAGGTGAGGTCAACGTCAGGATCTGGATCCATCCGGCGCATCGTAAGAAGGGCTACGGTACGGCCGCCCTGCGCAAGTCACGGTCGGAAATGGCAGCCCAGTTCCCCGCCGTACCACTGGTGGTGCGGTCACCCGGCACCGCTGCGGGCACGTGAGCGTCCGCGCCGCAATCCTGGTCACCGGCACCGAGGTCCTGACCGGGCGGGTCGCCGACCGCAATGGCCCCTGGGTCGCCGACCGCCTGCTGGAACTCGGCGTCGAATTGGCCCACATCACGATCTGCGGTGACCGCGCCGCTGATATCGAGGCCCAGTTGCGTTTCCTGCGCGCCGAGGGTGTCGACCTCATCGTCACAACCGGTGGGCTGGGGCCCACCGCCGACGATATGACCGTGGAGATCGTTGCCCGATTCTGCGGGCGTGAGCTCGTTCTCGACGAGGCGTTGGAAGCGAAGATCGCCGAGATCGTCAACAAATGGATGGCCCGATTTCCTGACACCGACTTCAATGCGGTCCGGGAAGCCAACCGCAAACAGGCGATGGTGCCCGACGGTGCCACGGTGCTCAACCCGGTCGGTACCGCACCCGGGGCGGTGATCCCGGGTACGCCGACGGTCGTGGTGCTGCCGGGCCCGCCGAAAGAACTTCAGGCGATGTGGCCGGCCGCGATAGCGACCGCCGCAGTTCAGCAGGCGATCGCCGGGCGCACCGAGTATCGGCAATCTACGGTGCGGATGTTCGGCCTGGCCGAGTCTGGACTGGCTGACACCCTTCGCGAAGCCGAGCGGCAGATCGCCGGGTTCGGTGATCTGGAGATCACCACCTGCCTGCGCCGGGGCGAGGTGGAGATGGTCACCCGCTATGAGCCGGCCGGTGCGGCCACCTACCAAAATCTGATGAAGCTGGTGCAGGATCGCCACGGCGCGACAATCTTCTCCGAGGACGGTTCCTCCGTCGATGATCAGGTGGCCCGGTTGCTGGTAGGCCGACGGATCGCCACCGCGGAGTCCTGTACCTCGGGGCTGGTGGCGGCGCGCCTCACTGAGCGGCCTGGCTCCTCGGACTATGTCGCAGGTGGGGTGGTGGCCTACGCGAACGCGGCCAAGGTGTCGCTGCTGGGCGTCGACGCCGCACTGATCGCCGCACACGGCGCGGTGTCGGCTGAGGTCGCCGAAGCGATGGCAGCCGGTGCGCTGAGTCGCTTCGGCGCTGACACCGCGATCGCGACCACCGGGGTCGCCGGGCCCGGTGGCGGGACGGCAGACAAGCCGGTCGGAACGGTGTGGTTCGCCGTGATGCTGACCGACGGGCCGACGGTCACCCGCTGCATCAGGATTCCGGGGGAGCGCTTTGATGTCCGGGACCGTTCAACGACGGTGGCCATGCATCTCCTGCGGCAGGCACTGCTGACGGGTCAGTAGGGGCCGCTGAGTTCCACGTCGGTCACATAGCGAGCTTGGTTGCCACCGGCCCGCCTGGCCTCGTGCATCGCCGCAGTGGCGAGCGCGACAACTTCGTCGAGCACATCGCCGGGGGGGCGATCGGCCAGTGGCCGCAGCGCAGTGCTGACCACTCCGATGCTGGCGGTGACGCCCTGCGGGGTTGCCGCGATCGCGCCGAGCACCCTTTCCACGAGCGGTTCCGGACTGGGCACGGTGAAGGTCTCGGCGATGAGGAACTCCCAATCGCGCGCATAGCCGACGACGGCCTCGCGGCGCACTGTCTCCCGCAGCGCCTGTCCCGCCGCCACCTGAGCCGCGTTGGTGCCTCGCGGACCGTGCAGGCTCTGGATCGCAGCGAGATTATCGATACCAACCACAGCCAAGACGAAATAGCGATCGTCCTCGCGATGCCGGGCACCGATCACGGTGGCAGTGCGGTCGTAGAACGCCTGCTGTGTGAGCAGTCCGGTGACGGGGTCGACGGCGGTGACCGGCTCAGCTGGCGCCCCCACCGTCGCGATCGTTCGGCACGCGAAGGTCGCCACGACGCAGAGCAACACCACGGGTGTCATCAATGCGATGGCGGTCGCAACATCATCGGCCGCGATCCGCGCTGTCAGCCACAGCACGGTGAGACCCGCGACTGGCGCCGCAAAGACCAGTAGCGAGGAATTGTGGAACAACGCGGTGAAGCCGAGGATGAAGGTGAATGCCGACGCGGTCACCATCCCGGCCATCGGATCGATCGTCGCCAGACAACCTCCCGCCAAGGCCAAGGTGCCGAGGACCACGACGGCGGCTGATTCGCTGCGGGTCGGCCACCGGTAGCGCAGCCACGGCACAGCCAGCGCAATACACATCGCGGCGACGAACCCGTAGACCCACCTGAACCCGGGCCACGGCGGGGTGTGCGGAGCAACTCCGGCCAGCAGTGCGGGCAGACCCAGCGCCAGGATGCATCCGGCGACCACGCGCATTGTTGTGGTCTGGTAGCCGCTGGCTGCCAGCCGGGCGGTGAATGCGTGATACTGGTCCGGCGCGAGTCCGGCGCGCAGTCTCATCGGCCGACCACGGTCACAGCGTAGTCACCGCCGGTGTAGGGAATCCGGTCCCACGTAGCCCATCGGGCAACCGGTGCCAGGCCTGCGGCCTCCGTCAACTCGTCGTAGCGGTCACAGGTCAGCTGGCCGGGCCGCAGGCTGAAACCGGCGACCAGCAGGCCGCCTTCGGTCAACCGACTCGCCATGTTCGCCAGGACCCGATCCTCAGTCCCCGGTTCCAGGAAGATCATCACATTGCCGGCCAGCAGGATGAGGTCAAAAGTTCCGTTCGGGATTCCGGTCAGATCGCTGAGATCAGCTTCATACCAATCGATTCCAGGTGCTTTGATGCGCGCGGTCTCCAGCATGCCGGCATCCGCGTCCACTCCAGTGACCCGCACCGACCGCTTGGCCAGTTCGATCGCGACCCGGCCGGTGCCACAGCCGGCGTCGAGCACGCTCGTTCCCCCCGATTCGGCCAGCAGCGACTCGACTAGATCAGCCTCGCCGTGGATGTTCTCGCCGGCTTGCGCCAACGCGTGCCAGCGCGAGTCGTACTCCTCGCCCCGCGGCGTGTCCGTGCGCTGCCAGCGGTTGGTCATAGCTGATCTTCCTACCTCACGCCGCAACGATGATGGTCAGTTCGTCGGCTTTTCGCTCCACCCGCATTCCGGCCTTTCGTGCCAGGGCTGCGACCGATGCTGCGTCGTCGGGTTCGGATCTGGCTGTGGCTAACGCGCGGGCCAGCCGACCCTTGTGCGCTTTGTTGAAGTGGGTGACGACGGTGCGACGTCCGTCTGGTTGTTCGGTCATCACGTCCACCACAACGGCGCCGCTGACCCGACCGAGCCCCGCGTAGGCACCGGATCGCAGATCGACGATGAGTTCGCGGCCAGATAGCTCGGCCAACACCGGCTCGAGCACCGGGCGCCACCGCGCGGCCAGGCCTGGCCGGCCCGGCAGTGTGGAACCCGCCGACAGCCGGTAAGCGGGGATGGCGTCATCGGCCCGCAGCAATCCGAACAGCGCGGAACCGACAGTCAACCGCGTGCGGGCCCGGGCCGCCTCCGCCGATCGCAGGGACCCGAAATCCAGAGCGTCGTAGAGAACTCCGGTGTAGCGGTGGATGGCCGGCAGTGTCGGGGAGGTGCGTAGCGCGGCGTTGCGCTCGATTTCGGCGTCCTGGGCCGCCGAGATGCCCAGCGCCCGCCTGCTGGCCGTTGGGTCGGCGGCCAGGTGGACCAATTCGCCGATGAGAGCCTTGCGCAGGGGGTTCAGTTCCGGAGATCCGAGCAGCGTGAATTTCACTGCGGGCCCGTCGCCACCGGCGCGCTTGGTCTCCGAGGGGGGAAGTAGAACGATCACCGGGTCGCCGTCAAGTTCAGTAGGGCGGCAGTTGGCCGTTACCGGACTGCCCGGCCAACCCGTTGAGAATATCGAGTTCGTGGCGCAATTGCAGTTGGGACAACCAGGGCGGCGTCTGTCCCGGCAGCGCGGCGCCATCGGTCAGCTGCCACGGTTGACATCCACTGGTTTTGAAGGCGACGTCAGTCGCCTCGATCTGGACCACCTGGGGTTGCGATGACAACGCGTTGTTCAGCGTGACGTTATCTGCGCCGATCCGTCGCCAATAGCACTTGGTGCCCTCTGCCGGTCCTGCGGAGGAATAGACGCCGGGGACGATCTGGGTTCCGACCGTGAACGTTCCGTCGCGGTCGATGTCCGTAACCGGTCCCGGCGGGGGCACCGGTGCCGGAGTGATCGGGTCTGCCGCGGCCACCCCGGCACCGGTGCCAACGCACACCACGGTCACCACCAGGAGAACCGACGCGATTACACGACCCACGGCAGCCAAGGGTACGCGGAACCGATCTGATGTCAGAACCTGCGCTTATGGTGACCCCGTGCGGGACAACTCGGCGCGGGCCGCCACCCACAGGGTCGCCACGGCCCTGCGGTGGGTCGGGTTGTGGTGCGCCGCGACGGCGTTGTTGGCCTATATGGGCACGCTGAACAGAGCTGCGTGGGTGCCCGCGGGTGTCACCGCATCATTGGCGATCCTGGCCTCCTGGCGCTGGTGGCTAGTCTGGCTGGAGGAGCGCCGCCGCAGCCGACACGATGCGCTGTACCGGGCCTCGGGGCAGGCAGCCGTCGACGAGATGGCCGGCGTGGACTTCGAACACTATGTCGCCGCCGTTCTGCGCGGAGTGGGCTACACCGTCGAGGTCACCAAAGCCAGCGGCGACTTCGGGGTGGATCTGATCGCCGCCAAGGACGGTGTCCGCACTGCCGTGCAATGCAAACGGCAGGCTCGCGCGGTCGACGGGTCGGCGATCCAGCAGGTGGTCGCTGGCGCTGCCGTGCACGACTGCACGGCGACGATGGTGGTGTCGAATCACCGTTACACAAAGGCGGCCAGGAGTCTCGCCGAGGTACACGGGTGCGTTCTCATCGATCGGGTGCGGCTGGCACGGATGGCCCGGTCGCGCAGATCTCAGGTACCGACGAATCGGTCGCGATAGCCGCGCAATCGCTGCGCGACGTCATCGGGGTCCAGACCTACCTGGGCGAGGTCGTAGATCACCTCGCCGTGGCGGCCACGTGGATGTGCGGTGGTGAATCGCGCCATCGCAGCGTGAACATCCGCACCGAACGGTTGACCGGCCCGGTCGTAGATCGCCGTCAGCGTGCCTTGCTCGTCGGCCATGAAGTCGGTGAACCGCACATCAATCGATTGCTCGGCAGGTAACACATCGCGATCGCGCAGACACCCGTTCAGCAGGTCTGCAGCGCGGTTCATCCAGTACCGCCCGATCACAAACGGATCGGGGTGATCGCATGCCATTCGCGTCCCATAGGCGACCATGGTGACCATCGAGCGGGTCACCTCGACCGGATCACGATGTGTGACAACGAAAGTCGCATCCGGAAACACGGTGAAGAGAGCAGGGAACTGCTCGAGATGCTGTGGTGACTTCAGCACCCACCGGGTACCGCCGCGCAGCCACTGCAGGGCCTGCAGGCTGCGCTTGAGGTAGAGGTATGAGGGCAGCTGGTCATGCGACCTGTAGTGCGCAGCAAAAGTGGGGACCTGGTAGGTGGTCTCGAACAACATGCCGGAGATATCGTTGGCCAGTAGCTGAATCTCTTCGTGCGCATGATCGACAGTCATTTCATGCATCCGCTTGAACTCCGGCATGGTCGCATCGAGTAACTCCAGACCGGTCGCACAGCGGTCCCGGCGCCCATGATCGTCGATCTCGCCAGGTGCGGGGAACGGTTCGAGGCTTTCCCAGTAGGGCAGGGAACGGATAGCGGGATCGGCGGCGATCAGGTTGTGCAGATGGGTGGTGCCACTGCGGGGCAAGCCGCCAATGATGATCGGCCGGTCGATCACCATGGACTCGATCTCGGGATGCTCGGCGATCAGGGCTTCCAGCCGTAGCCGGTTCACCAGGTTGCCCACCAGTTGCTCGAACACGATCGCCACACCGGTCACCGAAAGGTCGGCTTCAGTGCGAAGAGCCTCGCACAGCACTGTCAGGCGCTCGCGGAAGCCGGGATCACCCCGGTGACTCAGACCGGTGCGTTCCGAGGCGGTGGACATCAGTGCCTGCGGCGTCAGTTCCAGCGCGGCACCATAGGCCGCGAGCGCCGCTCGGATCGGATGCGATGCCTCCGGATAGACGGGGTCGGCGAGGTCGTCGAGTGCGATCGGTTCCGGACAGGGGGTTTTCACGCGCGGATCTCGGCAGCCTTGACCACCCGGCACACCGGTCGATGTGGTGTCGCATCGGGCAGGAACCAGCGCAACCAGATCAGACCCTTCGATCGGCCCGCGGTCCAGACCCAGTTGGGATGGCCGGGGTCGCTGTCACTGACCACGATTCGCCACGATCCGTCCGGTTCGTAGGTGATATGCGCACCATTAATGGTGACCCTCGCGTGGGTGACTCTCTGATAGGTGTAGTCGTAGGTGTGCAGGAACGGGTTCCACAGGCAGAGATTCCAGAACACGCACTCCGGTGAGGTTCCCTCGATCACCAGCGCCTCGTCGGCTTCGAGTTCATAGGCACCCATCGCGTAGGCGGCGTCGGCGGCCGACCAGCCGTAGGCGTGCTCGGGTACCGGATAGGGCTCGGCGATCTCGTTGGGTGGCGAGATCCGGGTGGGGATGAACGAGCACTGCTCGGTGATCCACGTGCGCGCAGCACGCAGCCGCCGGGCGAGATCGGCCCGGCTGTCATGGCGACATGGCGGCGGATCAACCGCCTCGATCTTCCAGTGCGCCCGTCGGTCGGTGTCGGGGTCGTCGAGGTAGTCGCGGGTGAGTGCGACGACGGCGTCGGCGTCGAGGGTGAGGCCCGGCTGCGCACCCAGGGGCTCAGGGGAGAGCATGAACTCGAAGTTCCCGTCGGCGTCGAACGACAGTGACCGGTCGTTGAGCGTGCCAACGATTCGATTGCTGTAGTGGCCGTCATCCGGACCGCCGTAGACGGTGATGGACAGGTACACCGAGTCCCCGCGATTCCCGCTCACCCGATAGCTGCGGTGGGGATCGATGGGTGCGAGTTGGTAGAAAGCGTCGGAGTTGTCTCCGCCCCACTTCTGGTACGGGCCGATGACGTCGACGAGGCGGGGGTTGTCCTTGTCGCCCCACACGTAGGCATCGACCGCCACTCGGAGCAGGCTGAATGTCAGCCGGTAGCCGTCGAGCAGATCGGGTTCCTCCAGCGGCGGATCCGCCGCCAGGAATTTCGCCTCGATGGTCGCGAGCTCGGCGAGCAGCCCATGGAAAGCCTGCGCGAGTTCGTCATCAGCCACGCCCTGCACTCCTTTCGGTATGTCGGGGCCAACGGTATGTGGTGACGAACCGTCGTCTTACGCTTTTCTGACCGAGGGCCGAAATCCCTGGCGGCCACCGCCGGGTGCCCCTAGCCTCGAACTACACGCTCGTCACTCGAGAGGACTCGCATGAATACACCGATCAAAGCCCTGATCAGGTCACTGGCCCTGGTACTGGCGGTGGTGGGGTTGACCTTCGGCATCGCGCAACCGGCCCCGGCGGCCGCCGCTGATCTGAACTTCACCGGGACCACCCTGAGCGGTGCACCCTTCAACGGCGCGAGCCTGCAGGGCAAACCCGCGGTGCTGTGGTTCTGGACGCCGTGGTGCCCATTCTGCAATCAGGAGGCGCCCAACGTCAGCGCGGTTGCGGCCGCTAATCCGAAGGTGACCTTCGTCGGTGTGTCCACCCGGTCCGATGTGGGCGCCATGCAGAACTTCGTCTCGAAGTACAACCTCAACTTCACTAATCTCAATGATGCCGACGGATCCATCTGGGCCAGGTTCAACGTGCCGTGGCAGCCCGCCTACGTGTTCCTGCGCGCCGACGGAACGTCAACCTTCGTGAACAATCCGGTCTCGGCGATGTCCCAGCAAGAGCTGAGCGACCGGGTGCAAGCACTGACGTCCTGACGTTGGATCAGAACCTCGTCGGTTTGGCCTTCGTCGCCGGCATGGTGGCGGCCTTCAACCCGTGCGGCTTCGCCATGCTGCCTGCTTACCTCACTCTGGTCATTGATCCGCAGGGCAGCAGCCAACTCACCGCGGTGAGTCGGGCGCTGGCCGCCACCGCGGCGATGGCATTGGGTTTCCTGGCCGTATTCGGGTCGTTCGGCCTGTTGACGGTGTCGGTGGCATCGACGGTTCAGCGCTACCTGCCGTATGTGACGTTGGCGATTGGGGTGGCGCTCGTCGGCCTCGGGATCTGGTTCGTGTCCGGCCGAGAGATCCGCATGCCGAATATGGTGGGCAACAGCGGACGGTGGGCGCCGACGGCGCGGCTGGGATCGATGTTCGGCTACGGCGTCGGCTACGCGATCGCATCGCTGTCGTGCACCATCGGCCCGTTCCTGGCGGTCACCGGCAGCAGCCTGCGCAAGGGTTCGCCGGCCCAGGGCGTGCTGGTCTATCTGGCATACGCGGCCGGTATCGCGCTTGTCGTCGGCGTCCTCGCCGTGGCGGTGGCGCTGGCTAGTTCCTCGTTGGTCGACCGGATGCGAACCGTGCTTCCCTACATCAACCGGATCAGCGGCCTGATCCTGGTGGTGGTTGGTCTGTATGTCGGCTACTACGGCTTCTACGAGATTCGGCTGTTCACCGCCAACGGCAGCGCCGACGATCCCGTCATCAGCGGCGCGGGGCGACTGCAGCGTGTCCTGGCAGGCTGGGTCTACCAGCATGGCGGCTGGCCCTGGCTGCTGGTACTGGGTGCGCTTATCGCGGCCGCGGGGGCGATGTGGACACGGCGGCGCCGACGGCGCACACCCCGGTAGCCGATTCCGCCGATATACTCGGCGTCTACCGCCTGCTGGGCCGTGCCGATGAGAGGACCCCACAGATGAGTCAGTTCGCCCGCACCTGGGTTGCCGCCGCGGCGGCCGTCCTCGGCCTCGTCACGGTGCCTGCGGCCATCGTCACCATCGCGCCCAGCGGTGCGGCCAATGCGGACGTGTGCGCCAGTGCGGGCCGGCGGATTTCGGTCAGCGGATGCGCGAATCTTTCCGATGTGATGGCACCATACGTCGTCCAACCCGATGCCTACGCACCTCTGCCCGGCGACTTCACGCCCAATGTCAACGCGTGCGTGGGTTACAACGGCCGATGGGTGGACGCCAGCACCTGCCGTTAGCCACGACGAAACGAACTCCCCCCGTCGGCATCACGCCGGCGGGGGGAGTTCGTTACCTGAGCCTCTACTTCTAGTTCTTAACGTCGAACCGGTCGAGGTCCATCACCTTGGACCATGCCGCGGCGAAGTCGCGTACGAACTTCTCCTTGGCATCGTCCTCGGCGTACACCTCGGCCAGCGCACGCAACTGAGAGTTTGACCCGAAAATCAGGTCCACGCGGCTGCCGGTCCACTTGTCCTTGCCACTCACTCGATCCTTGCCCACGTAGGTTCCGTCATCCTTCGGCGACGGTGACCACTCGGTGTCCATATCGAGAATGTTGACAAAGTAGTCGTTGCTCAGCCGACCCGGCTTGTCGGTGAGCACTCCGAGTTTCGAGTCCTTGAAGTTGGCTCCGAGAACCCGCAGCCCACCCACCAGAACCGTCATCTCCGGCGGGGTCAGCGTCAGCAGATTGGCCCGGTCGATCAGCATGTACTCGGCCGGCAGTGGATTGCCCTTGCCGGCGAAGTTGCGGAAACCGTCGGACTTCGGCTCCAGGTACGCGAACGACTCGATATCGGTCGTCTCGTGGGTGGCGTCACCGCGACCGGGGGTGAAGGGCACCGTGACGCTGACCCCGGCATCCCTGGCCGCCTTCTCGACAGCCGCGACACCGCCGAGCACGACGATATCGGCGAACGACACCGCGGTACCGGACGCCTTCTGGATTTCTTCCAGCTTGCGCACCACCTGGGCGAGTTCGTCGGGCTCGTTGGATTCCCAGCCGGCCTGCGGCTGCAGGCGAATCCGACCACCGTTGGCGCCACCGCGCTTGTCACTATCGCGGTACGACGCGGCCGCCTTCCACGCGGTCGAAACCAACTGCGGCACAGTCAGACCCGAGGACAGAATCTGCTCCTTGAGCGCGGTGACATCCTTTGCGCTGAGTTTGCTCTGGCCGGCAGGAACGTTGTCCTGCCAGAGCAGAGCCTCCTTGGGAACTAGGGGCCCCACATAACGGGCGACCGGCCCCATATCGCGGTGGATCAGCTTGAACCAGGCCCGGGCGAACGCGTCCGCGAGTTCCTCGGGATGATCCAGCCAGCGACGGGTAATGGGCCCGTAGATCGGATCCACCCGCATCGACAGATCCGTGGTCAGCATCGACGGGTTGGTCCGACCCGAACCGAAGGCCTCGGGGGCGGCGTCAGAGCCCGCACCGTCCTTGGGCTTCCACTGGTGCGCACCGGTGGGGCTGGCGGTCAGTTCCCACTCGTAGCCGTAGAGGTTCTCCAAGTAGCCGTTATCCCACCTGGTTGGGTTGGATGTCCAGATCACCTCCAGACCGCTGGTGACAGCATCCTTACCGACACCGCTGCCGAAGGCACTTTTCCAGCCCAGGCCTTGCAACTCGATCGGGGCGGCCTCCGGTTCCGGGCCGACGGTTCCGTCGCCACCGGCGCCGTGGGTCTTGCCGAAGGCGTGTCCGCCGACGATCAGTGCCGCGGTTTCCACGTCGTTCATCGCCATCCGGCCGAACGTCTCGCGGATATCCATCGCGGCGGCCAACGGATCAGGCACACCCTCGGGGCCCTCGGGATTGACGTAGATCAGGCCCATCGTGGTCGCGCCCAGCGGGTTCTCCAAGACACGATCGCCGGTGTAGCGCGCGCTGGTCCCCAACCAGGTGTCCTCGGAACCCCAGTAGATGTCCTCGTCCGGCTGCCAGCGGTCTTGGCGGCCGAACGCGAACCCGAAGGTCGTGAAGCCCATCGCGTCCATGGCGTGGTTGCCGGCGAAGATCATCAGATCCGCCCAGGACAGACTCTTTCCGTACTTCTTCTTGATCGGCCACAGCAATCGGCGCGCCTTATCCAGGCTGGTGTTATCCGGCCAGCTGTTGATCGGTGCGAAGCGCTGCATACCGGAGCCGGCGCCACCGCGGCCATCCTGCACCCGGTAGGTGCCTGCCGAGTGCCACGCCATCCGCACGAAGAACGGACCGTAGTTGCCGTAGTCGGCGGGCCACCAATCCTTTGAATCAGTCATGACCGATTCGACATCGGCCTTGAGTTCATCGACGTCGATGGTCGCCACCGCGGCGGCGTAATCGAAATCGGAATCCATCGGATTGTTCTCGGCGGGGTACTTCACCAGCATCTTCAGGTTGATCTGGTCGGGCCACCAATCGCGGTTGCTGCCTCCCTCGACGGGCGGCCTGATCCGCATGGGGCAGCCCTCGGTGTTTTCCTCAGCCATTGAATTTCCTTTCGGGAGTGGGGAAGCAAGCCGGGATCACGGTTGTGATCGCGAAGGTTCTCGGGTCGAACAGTCCGAACACAGACCCCAGTAGATGACCTCAGCCTCGTCGAGAACGAAGCCGTGATCCACCGCCGCAGTCAGGCACGGTGCCTCGCCGACTGCGCAGTCGACATCTGCGATGACCCCGCAGGACCGGCAGACGACATGGTGGTGGTTATCGCTGACCCGCGACTCGTAACGTGCCAGCGACCCCGAGGGCTGGATTCGCCGCAGCAGACCGGCGTCGGTCAGTGCGGCCAGGATGTCATAGACAGCCTGCCTGGATACCTCGGGAAGATCGTTGCGCACCGCACCGAAGATGGTGTCCGTATCGGCGTGGGGGTGGGAGTGCACCGCATCAAGAACAGCGACGCGCGGACGGGTTACCCGGAGGTCGGAGTCGCGCAACTGATCAGCGAAATCTGACGGGGACGGCACCGGACGATCCTGTCGCGTTTTCTGGAATGAGTCAAGTGTTGATCCGCCAGGTTCTATCGTCGGTATGGTTGGGCCCCGTGCCACTCAGTACGGTCGCGCTCGAAATGGTGGCGCCCAACACCGGTCGCAGCCTGCCCGAACAACTCGAGGAGGCGCGCAAGGTCGCGCGGATCTCTGCCGAAGCCGGCATCGCCGATCTGATCGGCCACGTCATGATCCCGGGGATGATCGACGAGGACGATGATCGTCCCCTGGAGATGAAGCCCCGACTCGACGTCCTGGACTACTGGCAACTCATCTCCCCGGCGCTTCCCGGGGTCGGGGGTCTGTGCACACAGGTGACCGCATTCTCCGACGAGGCCGCACTGCGCCGGCGGCTCACGGATCTGATCGCGTCGGGTATGGACGGCATCGCCTTCGTCGGTGTACCCCGCACCATGAGCGATGGCGAGGGCGCCGGCGTGGCACCCACCGACGCATTGGCCCTCTACCGCGATGTCGTGCCCAACCGCGGTGCGATCCTGATTCCGACGCGAGCAGGCGAGGCTGAGCGATTCGGATTCAAATGCAGGCAGGGCGCGACGTACGGTATGACGCAGTTGCTCTACTCCGACACCATCGTGAAGTTTTTGACAGAGTTCTCCAGGATCAGCGAGCAGCGCCCAGAGATCCTGCTGTCCTTCGGCTTCGTTCCTAAGGCGGAAAGCCGCGTGCGACTCATTGATTGGCTTATCAAGGATCCCGGCAACGCGGCTGTGGCGGCGGAACAGGATTTCGTCAAGACACTGGCCGCCACCGAGCCCGCCGATAGACGGCGCCTCATCGTCGATCTCTACAAGCGGGTGATCGACGGCGTTGTCGATCTCGGCTATCCGCTCAGCATCCACTTCGAGGCCACCTACGGATATTCCGCGCCCGCCTTCGACACCTTCGCCGAGATGCTGGCCTACTGGTCGCCGCCGCACGCGTGACGAGGCACGCGTGAAGACGTGGATTGACTTCGACGAAGCGCCGGTCTTCGCGATACCGCTCACTGACGAGGTGGACGGTCTGCGGGTCCACGAGGGAATGTTGATCGAAGGCCCGCAGGGATGGGGGGAGTTCAGCGCGCCGAGCGACTGCAGCGAGGAGCACGCGGGTCGCTGGCTGACCGCATCCATCGAGGCGGGCACGGTCGGCTGGCCAGATCCGGTCCGCGGCCGGGTACCGGTCGCAATCACAGTGCCTGCAGTAAGCCCGGTCCGCGCCCGAGAGATGGTCGCGGGCACCGCCTGCCGGACCGCGGCGGTCCGCGTCGGTGGCCCGATGGCCGAGGACGTGGCCAGAGTGGAGGCCGTTCGTGACGCCTTGGGCCCGGCAGGCGCCATCCGCTGCGACGCCGGCGGCAGCTGGGATGTCGACGCGGCGGTGACGGCGATCGAGGCGTTGGATCGGGCAGCCGGTGGGCTCCAGTTCGTCGAACAGCCGTGCCGAACGTTGGCCGAAACCGCCCGTCTCCGAAGAAGAGTCAGCATCCCGATCGCTATCCCGATCAACGCCGACCTAGCCCGCGCGGAGCTGAGCGCGAGCGCCGATATCGCCATGGTGAACGTCGGCGCACTCGGCGGTGTGCGACGTTCCATGCGGGTGGCCGAGATGTGCGGGCTGCCCTGCGTTGTGGTGGCCTCGCTGCAGAGCAGCATCGGGATGGCCGCAGGACTCGCACTGGCCGGAGTATTGCCGGATATCGAATTCGACAGCGAATTGGCCACCGTGGGATTGCTCACCGGGGATCTGGTCAGTGCGGGCCGAACCCTGATACCGGTCGACGGCTACCTTCCGGTCGCGCCGATGCCGGCAGGTCCCGACGCGACCGGGCTCGCGCGTTTCGTGGTAACAAACCCAACGACCATCGCCCGGTGGCGCAAACGGCTCAAGGCTGCGCAACGGCACATCTAGTCAGCTCGTATCAGGGCCATCAGCTCGTCGTGCCCAAGCGCGGGAGACCGGTGCCCGTCGCGGCCAACCATATCGGAGTTGACGATCAGAGCGTTGAGGACAGCCTCCTCGACCGATTGCACGACCGCCGTATAGAGGTCATCCATCCGACCCCACGGGATGAATGTCAGGTTGCCGAACTCATCGTCGTCGGCCGCGCCGGTCGGGAATGAACTGAGCAGCCCGGGGGCTGGCGCGGTCGAGAACGCCAGAAAGATGTCACCGGAGAAGTGACTCCCGGTGGTCCCGGTTCTGGCCAGCCCCAGGGGAACTCGCCGGGCGAGCGCCTTACATTGACCGGGCAGCAGTGGGGCGTCGGTGGCGATGATCGCGATCACCGAACCGGCACCGGGCGGCGCTTTTCGAAGATCGTCGGCGAACCAACTGCCTGCCAACGGGTTATCGTCGCACAGTTGCGTGCCGACTCGATTGCCGGCGACCGTCAGTTCTTCTCGGGTTCCGAAATTGGCCTGGACGAAGGCCGCGACAGTGAAGGTATGTGACCCGTGGCGTACCAGCCGTGACGACGTACCGTTTCCGCCCTTGAACTCGTAGCAGTTCATTCCCGTGCCGCCGCCGACCGAGCCTTCTTCGACCGGTCCGCCGGTGGCGGCGTCAAGGGCCTGCTCGGCATGCTCGGGGCGGACGTGGCCGCCGTTGATGTCGTTGAGGTAGCCGTCCCAGGTCTCGGCGCACACCGGCAGTAGCCACTGCCGGCCCAGGAGCGGATTCACCCGATTGACCCACGAGATCACCCCGGTATGACAGGCCCCAATGGCGTGGGTGTTGGACAGCACGATCGGCAGATTGAATGCACCGGACTCCTCGATCCAGGTGGTGCCGGTCATTTCGCCGTTGCCGTTGAGCGAGTACCAGCCGGCCGCGCAGGGCTGGCCGATACCCGCTCGTCCGCGCGGCAGGATCGCCGTCACGCCGGTGCGTACCGGTCCGCGTCCGAGCGTCAACGCACCCTGGCCGGATATCAGTGTCGCCACCCCCACCTCGAGACCGCCGACATCGGTGATCGCGTTGAGTGGCCCCGGGTCGCCGCCCGGCGCAATACCCAGAGCTCGTGCGCGCGGCCGTCCGTCTGCGGTGTGCGACTGTGCAGCCATCATCGGGGAGGTCAGCGACGCCGCCAGCCGGCGATGGCGAGCCCGAGGCCGGCCAGCGCGATGATGGGTCCAAGCACCGTCCACGTTGTGGTGTTACTCATGAAGCTGCCCTGCACCTTGCCCACCCCCTGCAGGGTGAACAGCACGCCGAACAGCACCATCAGGACACCGAGGACACGCATCGCATTCCGCATAGCGCTCATCTTGCCTCAGCGGGGCAGCGTTGCCGATACCGCGCGCATTACGGTGCGCTTGAACGTACCGACCGCCGAATCCACGGCGGATGCGAACGCGGAGCGGTTCGGTGGTGCAAGAGTGAGGATGTCGCCTTCCGCAATGCGTCCAGGCGTGACCACCGTTCCATAGACCCCGAGGCACCGACGAGCGTTCGCGGCGATGGTCCGGGTGATCTCCGGGTCGCGCATGATGTCGGCCTGTTCATGGGACGGCATCACACATCGGATAGTGGGGATGAGCGGAGCGAAACCGGCCTGCGGTGCGTGCAGCATGCCGCCGCACCAGTCCAATTCCGGGTGAGCGGCCGAACTTGGCGAGTTGACGACGATCGTCGGCCGGAACCGTCGAACGTCAAAGTCGGAATCCGGGGCCAGGGCTGCCATCGTCTGTAACGCCTGCTCGGTCAGGATGTGGATGGGGTACGCATCGACATAGCTGCCGACCGGGGTGGCGTACCGGGTGATCTCCGCCAGCTTGCGCACCGGGAACATCGACAGGTCCGGAAGTGGTTCCTCGGGGCCGAGTCCGAAAATGGTGCGTAAGTCACTCTGCGTCGCGGTCGCTGCGCGGTACTGCTCGCGATCGGTCATCGGGGGCAGTGGACGGAGCTCGACATCGGTATCGAGATAGGCCGACAGTGTCCGGTGGATGGCAGGGTCCGCGCTGGACATCTCCTGGCCGTCGGGGAAGCCGATGGTCACTTCGGGCGCGTTGCCCGGTCCGGCGTCGGGTTGCGGCTCGGTGGCGTAGCGCGCGGTGCACCAGAGCAGGCCAGGCAGCCGTTTGGCGCCGGTGGTGGAGTTCAGTTCAAGGTCACGGACCGCCCAGGTCCGGTCGGCGTGCAGGCCCAGCGCGCCGATGCGTGCCGTGGAAACCCGGGCGCCCGCCATCGACTTGACCGGATATCGCCAGATCTCCGTGATACGACCGGCATCTCCCATGTCACCAGACAGTACCGAACCCCGCTGTCCCCGGCGCGGAAGCTGGTTTTGTCACTCACCGTCGCAGGTGCGACTATTGGAGCGGCGACTCAACAGCCACTCAGCAGCACGGAAGGCACCGGGACCAGAGCGATGTACGACCAAGTCAGCGAATCCGACACCAGCGCAGACACTCAGGATCCGGGATACCGTCTCGACCCGGTACTGGCCCGGAGCTGGCTGCTGGTCAACGGGGCCCAATACGACAAGTTCGCTCCGGCCGCCAGTTCCAAGGCTGACATCGTGGTACTCGACATTGAGGACGCGGTAGCCCCGACGGGCAAGGATGCCGCCCGGGAGAATGTGGTGCGCTGGCTGGCCGCCGGCCACAACGACTGGGTGCGGGTGAACGGGTTCGGCACCCAGTTCTGGGCCGACGATCTGGCCATGCTGGCCCAAACCTCGGTCGGCGGAGTGATGCTGGCGATGGTGGAGTCGGTCGACCACGTGACCGAGACCGCCAAACTACTGCCCGACATTCCGATCGTGGCGCTCGTCGAGACGGCGCGCGGATTGGAACGGATCGCCGATATCGCCGCGACCAAGGGTACCTTCCGATTGGCGTTCGGCATCGGCGACTTCCGCCGCGACACCGGTTTCGGCGAGCATCCGACCACCCTGGCTTACGCGCGGTCACGGTTCACCATCGCGGCAAAAGCGGCCAGCCTGCCGGGTGCGATCGACGGGCCGACGGTGGGCTCCAGCGCACTGAAGCTCAGCGAGGCCACTGCGGTGTCGACGGAGTTCGGAATGACCGGGAAGATCTGCCTGACTCCGGATCAGTGCGCAACCGTGAACGAGGGACTGTCGCCGTCCCAGGAGGAGATCACCTGGGCGCTGGAGTTCTTCGCCGAGTATGAAAGCGATGGCGGCGAGATCCGCAATGGCTCAGACCTGCCGCGCATCGCCCGTGGCCACAAGATTCTCAACCTGGCCCGCGCCTACGGGATCAAGGTGTCGGAGTTCGACGACCAGGACGTACACGCATCGGCGCCCTCGGACACCTACCACTACTGAGTTAAGCAAGTACTGGGTTCAGCCACCGGCGGCGATCAGCTCCGCCGCCTTCTCGCCGATCACCACGACGGGGGCGTGGGTGTGTCCGCGGATGATGCTGGGCATCACCGACGCGTCAGCGATCCGAAGACCGTGCACTCCTCGCACCTTCAACTGCGGGTCTACGACGCTGCGGTCGTCGCGACCCATCCGCGCCGTGCCGACCGGGTGATAGAGCGTGTGCGAACACGTGTCCAGCGCGCGCTCGAACGTCTCGTCGTTGAGTGCGGTGGCGTGAAGCGGGCGGGCGATCTTGCCCACGACGCCCTTGAGCGCCGGCGAACCGGCGATGGTGGCGGTCACCCGTAGACCGGCCATCATCGCTTCGCGGTCGACGCCGTCCGGATCGGACAGATAGCGCGGGTCGATGATCGGTTTGGCCAACGGATCGGGGGAGCGCAGCGTCACCGAACCGCTGCTGCGGGGCTTGAGCAGAACCGGGCCGGTAGCGATGGCATGGCCGTACGGATCGCCGAGCCCTTCTTCGAAGAATGGCGCCGGTGCCCAGATCAGCTCAAGGTCCGGCAGGTCGAGTTCAGGACGGCTGCGCACGAACCCGTACGCCTCACCGACATTGGACGTCAGCATGCCGCGCCTGCGCAGCAGATAGTTGAGCAACTGCTTGGGCTTCTCGGCATCGAACAGGCTGTCGGCAGGCACATCGAAACCTAAAGTAGCGACGAGGTGGTCGAGGAGGTTCTTGCCGACTTCCGGCGCATGATGGGTGACGCCGATGCCGAACTCCGCCAACTCTTTTTCATCGCCGATTCCCGAGAGCATCAGCAGTTGCGGAGTATTGACCGCGCCCGCGCACAGCACCACCTCACGCGCGGCCCGCACCGTCTGCCGACGCCCGGTGGCGTCGTCGAACTCGACACCGACCGCGCGGGTGCCCTCAAAGATCACCCGCCGCACCGTCGAGTTGGTCAGCAGCGTCAGGTTTGAGCGATACAGCACCGGCTTGAGATAGGCATCGGCACAACTCCACCGAGCGCCGCGGCGCTGGGTCACGGCGGTTTCACAGAAGCTGTCAAGTGCTGGACGGTCCGGGGCGCTCACCCGGTAGCCGGACTGCTCGGCGGCGCGCAACCATGCCGCTGTCGACGATCGGGGGCTGCGCTGAGGTGAGATCACCAGCGCTGAATTCTCAACTCGGTCGAAGTACGTCCGCAGATGGGCGTAATCCCAGTCGTCGCCGGCGTGCTGGGCCCACTCGTCATAATCCTCGGGGAATCCGGGTACCCACATCATCGCGTTCATCGACGACGATCCGCCGAGGACCTTGCCTCGCGGCCAGTAGATTTCGCGCCCGGCGACCTCTTTCTGTGGCTCGGTCAGATAGTCCCAGTCCAGGGGACTGCGGAACAACTTGGAGAACGCGGCCGGGATGTGGACGAACTTTTCTTTGTCCATCGGACCCGCCTCGAGCACCACGACATTGGTGCCCGGGTCGGCACTGAGTCGGTTGGCGACGACACAACCGGCCGATCCGGTGCCCACCACGACGTAGTCACACTGCATCGGCGCAGTATAGGCAGGGCAACAGCAGACCACAGCAAGGAGTGCCATGCGCGCTGTGAGGGCTATCGGCGGCGAGCCCAGCGTTATCGAGGTCGAGGAACCGGGCGGCGACTGGACTTTGCTCGACGTCGGCGCGGTTGGCATCTGCGGGAGCGACCTAACGCTGCTCAAATGGAACCTGCCGGTGACGCTGGGCCACGAGATCGCCGGCACCATCGGGGGCCGGGCCTACTGCGTGGAGCCGACGGTGCGGTGCGGCGACTGCGACCAGTGCCGGATGGGGGCGACTCATCGATGCCGAGGGTCCGCACCGCACGGGATCATCGGCGCGGCATTCGATGGAGGACTGGCCGACCGGGTTCGGGTGCCGCAGGAGTGTCTGGTGCCGCTACCGGTCGGACTTCCGGTGTCCGATGCCTCACTCATCGAACCGTTAGCGGTGAGTTGGCATGCGCTGCAGAAGGTTTCGGCTGTGCCGGGGGAGCGAGTCCTCGTTGTTGGCGGAGGCAGTATCGGCCTGCTCGCAGTGGCAGCGGCGCGCGCACTGGGACTCGATGTCGATCTGGAGGCTCGTCATGACCATCAACGTGCGGCCGGGGAGCGATTCGGCGCCGGCACGCCGCACGGGGAGTACGAGGTGCTGGTCGAGGCCGCCGGCACCGACTCAGCATTGGCCAGCTGCGTGCGACAGGCTGCGCCTGGTGCGCGCATCGCGATGGCCGGTTTCACCCAGGGCGACCGGCGGGTACCGGGTATGGGGTTCCTGATGAACGAACTGACGATGGTCGGGTGCAGTTGCTACGACAACGCCTCTGGCGGCCACGAGTTCACCCGGGCGGCCGCGGTGCTGGCCGCTGATCCGGAGATCGCGGCGACGGTCATCACCCACCGCTTCCCGCTGTCGGATGCGCCAGAGGCATTCCGGGTGGCCACCGACCGGGCCAGCGGTGCGATCAAGGTCGTGCTGGAGCCCTGACTCCGAACCGGCTAACCGGCCACCGCCAGTTGATCCTCGGTGTGGAACTGCTCCTCGAGGGTCTCCGGTGAGGCGTCGCGATCGATCAGCCTCAGGTCGGCGCCGCGGGCAGATTCGATGGCGCCCAGCCGACGGGTCAGTTTGTCGGCGGCGTAGGCAGCCAATTCCTCGGGGTCGATACCGAACGGAGGATTGCCGCCGAACTGCTCGGTGCCGGATTCGACACTGCCCAGCGCCAGCGGCATCAGTTCGCCCATCCGCTCCTGGACCACCTGCCAGTTGGCATCGTCGGCGGCGACGTGGCGGCGGCAGGTGAAGGTTCCCCAGGCCATATGCCGGCGCTCGTCGTCGCCGATGTGCTTGATAATCTTCTGCATACCCGGCAGGATTCGGCGGCTGTTGCACACCTTGTTCCAGCCGTAGTACCCGGTCAGTGCCAGGCAACCCTCGACCACGTGGTTGTAGGTCACCGAGGCCCGGATCTGGTTGGCTGGGCCGGGATCCATCGTCAGTGCGTAGAGGCTGTCGGGCAGTTCCTTGGTGAAGATCTGCGACAGGGGCTCGTTGGACTCGACGAACTCGTGCAGGTCGGTCGACACGCCCACGGCGTCGAACCACAGCCGGAAGGCCAGGGCATGTTTGGCCTCCTCGTAGACAAACTGGGTTAGGTACATCTCGTCGGCGAAGCGCCCTTCGGCGGCCATCGCGGCCACGAACGGCTGCATATCCTGAGTCACCGACTCCTCGCCGGCCAGGAATTGCGCGGCCAGCATGGTGGTGTACTCGCGCTCGCTATCGGTCATATCCGCGAAATCTTTCGCGTCCTGGGACATATCGATATCAGAGGGGTTCCAGTGTTTGGCATTGCCCTTGAGGAACAGTCGCATCGGGAAGGATTCCTGACTCAGCCCCCCGGCGCCGAGGGAGGCGTAGCCGGTCCGCTTGCCGTGTTCGATAGTGCGCGTCATGCTCGTATCATAGAACCGGTATCCCGGACGCGATCATAGAACCGGTTTCCCGGACAGGTCCGGCAGACGGGAACTAAAGTTCCGAAACTATGACAGCCCGGCCGAGTCCCGTCCGCCTGCGTGATGAGTCCGTCAGCATGCGCCGGCTCAGCCGACGGTTTGCCACGGTGGGTGTGGACATCCCGGCGGGGCGACTTCGCGAGATAGCCGACGGATATCCGGCCACCGACTCCGAAGTCGTCGATATGGGCTTCGCTCTCGTCACAACGGCCAGCCTGTCGGATGAGCGGCGCGTGAAACGTGGCCGGACGCGTCGCCGCCTGCTGCACTGGCTCATGGTGGCGGGTGCAATTCTTATCGCCCTGAACCTGCTGGCATGCATGGGCTTCGTGCTGTTTCTTCTGGCCCAGCATCCCCAAACGTACTGAGCCGCGTTTCAGGAAACTACGTGCTCGTCTGCCACATCCAGTGCGGCATCCAGGATCGCCAGGCCGTCAGCAATCTCCGCATCGCTGACATTGCACGGCGGGCAGGCGTGAATGCGATTGAAATTCACAAAGGGCAGCAGCCCACCCGACTTGCACGCCGCGAGAACGGCATTCATGGCCGGACTGGAGCCACCGTAGGGTGCTAGCGGTTCCCGGGTCTTCGGGTTCGAGACGAGTTCGAGTGCCCAGAACACACCCAGACCGCGGACCTCGCCGACCGACGGATGCCGTTTCGCCAGCTCGTGCAGACCGGGTCCGAGCACCGTGGCGCCGATGCGCGCGGCGTTGGTCACCATTCCCTCATCCTCCATGGCGTTGATGGTCGCCACGGCGGCCGCGCAGGCCAGCGGATGCCCGGAGTAGGTCAGCCCGCCGGGATAGGCTCGATCGGCGAAAGTGTTGTAAATCGCGTCACTGATCGCCACACCACCCAGTGGCACATAGCCCGATGTGACGCCCTTGGCGAAGGTGATCAGATCCGGGCCGACGTCGAAATTGTCGATGGCGAACCATTTTCCGGTGCGGCCGAAGCCGGCCATCACCTCGTCGGCGATGAAGATGATGCCGTGGCGGTCGCAGATCTCCCGCACGCCCGCCATATAGCCGGGCGGGGGGACCATGATGCCGGCGGTGCCGGGAACGGATTCCAGGATGATCGCGGCGATCGTTGCGGGGCCCTCGTGGGCAATGAGTCGCTCGAGATAGTCCAGTGCGCGCTCGGACTCCTGTTGCTCGTTATCGGAGTAGAACGACGAGCGATACAGGAACGGGCCGTTGAAGTGCACAACGCCGGCGCTGCCGTAATCGTTGGGGTAGCGCCGCGGGTCACCGGTGAGATTGATCGCGGTGTCGGTACCACCATGGTAGGAGCGGTACCGGGACAGCACCTTGCGTCGGCCGGTGTGCAGGCGTGCCATTCGCACCGCGTGCTCGACAGCGTCGGCGCCCGCGTTGGTGAAGAACACGTGATTGAGGTCGCCGGGTGTCCGCTCGGCGATGAGTCGGGCGGCCTCGGAACGAGCGGCGTTAGCATGCTGCGGCGCGATCGTGCACAGTTTGGCGGCCTGTTCGGCGATCGCCGCAATGACTTTCGGATGCTGATGGCCGATGTTGGTGAAGACCAGCTGCCCGGAGAAGTCCAGCAGCCTGTTGCCTTCGCCGTCCCATATGTAAGAACCTTCTGCGGCCAGGACCGTCATCGGCTTGATCTGAGCCTGCGCCGACCACGAATGGAAGACGTGCTGGCGGTCGAGTTCGTAGGTTCGCCGTCCCTCTGCGATCGCGGCGTCGATGTTCTGTCCGTTGGGCAGCGCGGTCTCGGTGGTCGTCATGAGAGGGCAGTTTACCGGTGCGCACGAGGACCGCGACCAGACCTGCGACGGCCACTATTCGGCCACGGTTGAGACCGCTTATGACACCGTTGGGTCACGGTTCGAACAAGTGACCTGCAAGGAAGGAACACCGGGTGGCAGCGCGCCGCTGGGTGTTGTAGAAGTGATGGTAGTGACTGGTGTGAAATAGCTCGGGCAAGCCGCCCGTGGTGTTCACATCCGCAATGAGCAGGGGCCTCCGTCCGGCGTTGTCACCGGTCGCGTCCCAGAGAGGGGATTGGAGAAAATGAAGCGCATCAGTGTCGCACTCATGAGCCTGTTACTACTGATCCTTGCGCCCGCCCTGGTATCGGTCGAGGCCGCCGCGGCCCCGGTATCCCGGGATCAGGCGGTCAATTACGTGATCACGCGCGGGCTTTCCCAACGCGGTGTGCCGTACTCATGGGGGGGCGGCGATATCAACGGTCCAAGTCTGGGCAACGGACCTGGCGCGAGCACGGTCGGCTTCGACTCGTCTGGTCTGATGCAGTACGTCTTCGCCGGCGTGGGCGCCAAAATCCCGCGCTCGTCCGGTGCGATGTACAACGTGGGCCAGAAGGTCACCGCGGATCAGGCTCTGCCTGCCGACCTGATCTTCTACGGCCCGGACGGCACCACGACCGTCACGCTGTTCCTGGGGAATAACCAGATGCTGGAGGTCACTGACGCCGGTGTCGTGGTCTCCCCGGTGCGTACCACCGATATGGCGCCCTACCTGATCAGGATCATCGCCTAGCGGGCCCTCAACATCGCCACAACGACTCCTGGGCAACGCTGGCCACCAGCGTGCCCAGGTTGTCGTGGACTGATCCGAATGCCAGACCGCGGGCATCGCTGTGGCTGATCGCCACCGCGTCGTAGCAGTGCCACTGATGCGGGTCGACCGGTCGGTGGAGCCAGAGCGCATGGTCGAGGCTTGCCGCACCGCCCGGCCCAGGCTCCTGCTGGCCCGGCGGACGAGCGGTGGAGACCATCCCCAGATCCGAGACGAAGGTCAACGCGCACGCCCGCAGGATCGGATCGTCCTCGATCGGCTCACGGGAGCGGAACCAGAACGGCTGTTGCGGCCACGACGTGTCCGCATCGGCCGCTACGCGTGTTTCGTAGTAGTCAACCCAGCGCTCCGGGGGAGTCACGGCTGTGGTGGCCTGTGCCAGTGGCAGGCGCGGCGTCGCGGGGCGCTGCCAGTCGAGGGTCTGCTCGGGGCAGTGGAACGACGCCAGCATCTCGAAAATGGGCACACCGTCCTGGCTAGCGGTGACCCGACGGGTAGTGAAGGACCGGCCATCGCGGGTGGCTTCCACGACATACTCGACGTCAACTCCGACCCGGCCACCCGTGATGAAGTAGGCGTGCAGCGACTGTGGCAACCGCTCAGCGGCAACAGTCGCACCGGCAGCCGCCAGAGCCTGTGCCGCGATCAGCCCGCCGAACAGACGGGGGCCTGACCCCAGAGCCATGGACGTCCGGAATGTGTGGCCGCTACCGTCAAGCCGCACCAGGTCGGCAATCCAGCTCGGCATGCTCCTCCAGCGGTCGTCGAGACCGGGCTCACGATAGCCCTGCTGACCATCGGCGACCGCAACCACCTCAGCGGACATTTGCGGGCATTCGGCAGCCAGGCCCGGCAGGATATGTTGGAAACATGCTCCAGCGCCTGACCAACGCCTACCGCCGCACCGGCGCTGACGTTCCATACGGAAACCCGTTGCCGTCGCATGGCACCGAAATGGAGGGCTGGTTCTGGCGGGTCACCGATGAGGCCAGCGGCCGGGCGCTGATCGCACTGTGCAGTGTCAACCGGCAACCGGCAGGGGACTGGTCCACTGCTGCAGTCGGGGTGCATCCGGGCCTGGTGGTGCGCTCCGGGGCACTGGAGGGCGCACGTGCCCAGCAGTCCCCGTTCTCGGTGAGCGCCGGTGATGCGTCGGGCAACTTCACCGTAAGCACCGACCGGGTCCGGTTCGAACTCGGCGACCTTCGCCTGAACATGGAAATCACTGATCGATTTGCCTGGCCCAAGGCCTTCGGCGGCGGTGGCATTTTCTCGGCGATCCCGTTTCTGAACCAGTACTGGCATCCCTACTGTCTTGGCGGGAAAGCGAGCGGCACAGTCGAATACGGTGATGAGAGTTGGACGTTCGACGGCGCCAAGGTCTACGCCGAACGCAACTGGGGTAAGGGATTTCCACTGCGGTGGTGGTGGGGTGAAGCGCATGATTTCGGCAACGATGACGTCTGTGTGGCTTTTTCCGGCGGGTTGCTCTCGCTGGGACCGATTGCAAGCGATGTCAACGGGATCGTGGTCAGGGTGGGCACCAAGGTCATCCGGATGACCCCGCCGGTGCTGGTGCGCTCCAAGGTGGGCGACAACCAGTGGTTAATCCGCGGAAAGTCGCCGCGTTATGAGATCGAGTTGGAGGGGGACGGTAGGCACCTGCCGCCACACGTGCTGCCGGTCCCGTTGCCCGCCGAGCGGCGCAATATCGACACCGATTTCGAACACCTCGGCGGCCGGTTGCGGTGCACGGTCCGCGAGTCGGGGCGGCTGCTGTTCGATGGCACCTCCGAACTTGCCGCCTTGGAGGTCGGGACCCGGCCGAAGTGATGGTCGCGACGAAAGCGGGTACAGCATGAGTTTCACCACCCCAACCGGTAGCCGCGGCGTTTCCCAACCGGGCATTGCCAAGCAGTTCCTCAAACTCTTCAACAAGTTCTCCGCCGGCCGGATCCGCAAGACCGGAAAATTCGGCGAACTGCCGTCCCTGGTTCTGACGACGGTGGGCAGCAAGAGTGGGCTGGAACGCAAATCGCCGCTGGCCTATTTTCCCACCGACGAGGGCGACTGGTTAATCGTCGCCTCATTCGCTGGAGCCGTGAAGAATCCGAGTTGGTACTACAACCTGGCCGCGCATCCTGATCGGGTTTCCATTGAATTCAGCGGGCGAACCGAATCCGTTGTGGCGGAACAACTTCACGGCCCTGAACGCGAGGCCGCGTGGCGGAAGATCACTTTGGCATCACAGCGCTTCACCGCATATCAAGAGAAAACCGACCGTGAATTGCCCGTCATCCGACTGAGGGCACGCTAGCGGTCAGCGGCCCCGCCACGCCGGCTTGCGCTTCTCCCGCCAAGCCGCCAGACCTTCGGCGACGTCGTCGGTTGCGCCGGCAACCTTGCGCATGACCTCACCGAACCGGACCGACTCGATCCATCCCATATCGGCAGTTCGCCAGGCGACCTCCTTGGTCGCCCGCTGGGCGAGCGGTGCGGCTTCGGTGAGAATGCGCGCCCAGGCCTGAGCCTGCGCCTGCAAGTCATCGGGTTCGACCAACTTCCACACCAAACCCGTTTCCTTGGCACGCTGCGCGCTGATGGGCTTTCCGGTCAGAAGCAACTCCATCGCATTGGCCCAACCCACCCGCTGGGGCAGTCGGATGGCGCCGACGATGGTGGGGATGCCAATCGACACCTCGGGGAAACAGAAGCTGGCTTCGGTGCTGGCGAACACGAAGTCACAGAACAGCACGCCGGTCAGTCCATAGCCGATACACGGTCCGTGCACCGCGGCGATGGTCGGCTTGAACAACTCCATCCCGCTCTCGAAGGAGTTGATGGTGGGCTTCTCCCAGAACGTGCCGGCGAACGTACCGACCGAACCTGCGCCGTCCTTCAGGTCGGCGCCGGCGCAGTAGACGTCGCCGTTGGCGGTCAGGACACCGACCCAGGCGTCCTCGTCATCACGAAACCGGTTCCAGGCCGCATTCAAATCCTCGCGGAGTGCGCCATTGATCGCGTTACGGGCCTCAGGCCGGTTGAGCGTGATGGTGGCGATGTGATCGCGCAGTTCATAGGTGACAAGGCTCATGGCGCAACACTAATTTCATCCGGCTGGTGAGGTCTACCAGCTCAACGCTCCGCGGCGCAGCAGCGGCCACGAACAGTCCGAGTCGCGCTATGCGGTAGTGGTTCAGTCCGACCAGTTGCCGTTGTCGACTTGGCTGGTGGCACCGACCTCGACGTCTGCGCGCGCAGCCAGCTTCCGGCCCGAAATCGAGATAGCCGGCCGGCCCACGCGCGTCCTCGCCGAACAGACAGCAGCGGTGGATCCCGAACGCCTCGGGGCGAGCGTGGGATACCTCAACGTCGACGAACTGAACCGAGTCGATGCGGCGCTGCGTCTGGTGCTGAATCTCTGAAGAAGCTCAGCTCAGCCCGTGACGCCGAGGATCTTGATCGCGAAGATGAGCGAGTCACCGGGTTCGATTCCGGCTGCGGGCTGACCATCGGGGTAGCCGTCGGCGGACACCATCGCGACGGCAACCGTGGATCCGACATTCTGTCCGGCGATGGCCTTCTGGAATCCCGGCACCACGCCGGTCAGCGGGAACTCGACCGGGGCACCCCGTTCGTAACTGCTGTCGAAGACCGAGCCGTCGCGTCCGTTGACGCCCATGTAGCAGACCGACACCGTCGCCGTGGGTGCCACGACCGGACCGTCGCCGGCCTGCAGTGTGTGCACCTGGGTCTGGGTCACGCTGAACGGGGCATCGACCTTGACCAGCGGGGCAGTGGTCGCGGTGGACCCACTGACCGCCACGCTGCCGGTGGCGCCAGGAAGCGTCCATTCGGGCGTGGCGCCACTGGGCGGCATCGCCGTCGGGCAGGGACTGGCCGGCGCCTCGACCGACGATGACACTTTGTCGACGGCACTGGCCGATGACGAGTCGGTCTTCGAGCCGCAGCCAGCCAGCAGCATGGCGAGCGACGCGGCGCAGGCGGCCAGGGCGACGCACGAGGACACGCGAGATGAGTTCACGGTGTGCCACGCTACAGCCGCCCGCGGGCAGCGATTGCGGTGGCGGCCTCAACACGCGGGGTGGCTTGTCTACATTTCGTCTACACTCAGCACATGGCAGCAGAAACAACAACCGTCCGAGTTCGCCGTCCCGATTCCGAACGGCTGCAATCTCTGGCGAAGGCCCGTCAGATCGCCGTCGTCGACGTCGTCCACGCGGCGATCGATGCCTTGGAGCGGCAGGAGTTCCTGCGGGGCCTCAACGGGGATTATCAGCGTCTACGAAGCGACCCAGCGCTGTGGGAGAAGTACGTGGCCGAACGTCGTGAATGGGACGCGCTGGCTTGATCTGGCGAGGGGAGGTCTATTACGTCGATCTCGGCCAGCCAGTCGGACGCGAGCCGACTTTCCGCCGCCCGGCGGTCGTGATGTCGGTCGACATCCTCAACAACGGACCGGGCGGACTGGTGGTCGTCGTGCCGATCACAACCGCCGGTTATGGTCTGCGCAGCCATGTCGAGCTTGAGCCAGATAGCAGTGGATTGGACCGCATTTCTTTTGCCCGTTGCGATCAACTTCGAGTGGTCGCCATCGAGCGACTGTCATCCCGCCAGGGTTTGATTGGCCCAGACCGCATCCAAGCCATCGATCAGGCGCTGCGGTTTGTGCTCGATCTATGACGTGTCGAGGAGGGGGCCGGCAGTTCTGATTCACTGCATGACCAGTATTCCTACGACTTGACATAATGTGGCTTATCGGCATAACTATGAGCTCGGCCGACGGCGGCGCGTGTGCGATGCCATTTGGGGCTCTCCGGTTTCGCAGCCCTCACCCGTCTGGCGGCGGCGCTCCCACCTTCCCCCATCGGCCGTGTCGAATGCGTGGGGCACTATTGCGGCCGTTGGCTGTCGTGCCGAACAAGCGCCGGACAATCCGGCCGCCGAGTGGTGGGTCAACCGGGTCGCCGGCCGACATGACCTCTCCCGGCCCGATATGACCGCGAGGGGTTTATTCGTCACAGTGACGAATAAACCCGATGACTGCGTTTGCGACCTCTCGCGAATACAACAGCGAAAGATGCCCGTGACCCCCGACGGCCACATCACGTCCGCCCCGAGAAGCGAGTTCACTGGTGGACGGTGGATGCACCACGTTGTCGTGAGTCGAGTAGACACTGAGTGTCGGCGCCGGAACCTGACGTGATTGCCGCTCGCGGGCGAACGCCGCTCCCTCACGCAGGTCGCGCCCGGCTCGGCCCAGAATCGGGCCGCGCCATTTGACGCCGGCGTGCGGTGTTCCCACGGTGATGCACTCCGCAACACGTCCCGCGCCGGCTGTCGAGTGAGCGTATTCCAGAGCGATGAGCCCGCCGAGCGAATGTGCGACCAGAATCACTTGGCTCTCTCCTGTCTCGTCGCGGACGGAATCGACGAACGTGCTGAGTCGTTGGCTACTTTCATCGATGGACTCGATCCATGGGTAGTTAAAGCCGAAAAGCGGCCCCAGCGAGCCCTTTTTACATTGGCGGGCAAGCCACCAGAAATTAGATCGATTCTGGAAATATCCGTGTATGAAGATCACCGGGATTCCGTCTCCCGGCCCCATCACCCGGCCCACGACGTAGTACAGCGGTACGAGCGGCTGGGTGATGATCACAAGGAACAATTCGCGCAGCATCGCGACTAGGTGGTGTACGCGCGGACGCGGGCCGACATGCGGGGCCATCACGGCGTAGGAGACGAACAGGTAGACGCACGCGCCGAGCACGAGGACGCCGCAGACGTCCAGGATGATGAACTCGGCGAGCCTCGGCGTCACGAGGTGGAGATCATGCCCGTTGCCGTGTCGAGGTTAATAAAAACGATCTCTGGAACAGCCGCCCCTTGGTCGGGTGTTCGGCCGAGATAGTTGTAGACGAATTGCCCGTCTCGGAACTCGACCGTCTGCGGTGTGATCCGGTCCCCCAAAGGCAAGGCATTTGACGCCTGATACGAACCGTCATCGTTGATGGCAATGACGGCCCAGTAGAAGCGTCCGCTACCGCCGGAGTCGACCACCAGAAGAAGTGCCTCATCCGGGTCACCGTCGCCTTCAGCATCGCCTGGGACCGGTTCGCCGACCATGCGAACCGTGGTCGGTGGCCAAGGCGGTTCCCCAGGTTGTGATGGTGTTTCCTTCTGCGCGAAACCGTCAGACAGGGCAAATGTGTCGCCCCCGTCGCCACTGAGTGCGGGGATCGTGACGATGAGGTCTTCGGCGCTCGCGGATGTTCCATCTGTCGGCTCTGCGGAAGCGGTCGCAACCCCTGTTGCTATCCCGATGAGAATCACACTGGCGACAAAAAAGCTCTTGTCCATGACGAGATTGTACGAAAAACGTTCGCATCGGGATCGTGCAATGCCAAATCTAATGCCGCTACATCACTGCGAAGAATGGACCACCGGCTCGGTAGTCATGATCGGGCGTGGTGATCGCTGAGTACGCGCGGCGAGCACTATTCCCTCGGCTGTTCTGAATGCTTCGCTGTCCATGTGGAATGACTCGATCGGCAATCGGGCGGCCTGGCGCAGAATCATCACCGCCAATGCGGCGCTGGTGGTGCACGGGACCACCAGGAGGCTGATGTCCGCAGTGGCACCGGTGAGTGTCATCACCGGCTGGCGTTTGCACTCGCCGCCATAGAAGGTCATTCGCGGCGGCCCGTCTAATGACCAATTGACATTGATATCAACGATCTCGCCCAATCGGCCCTTCAGCGTGGCGATCAACTCAGGTAGTTCTCGGGCAGTCCGCGCTGTCCGCAGCCACCACGCGCCGTCAATGTCACGACCTAATGCAGATGCCAATGTCAGGCGGAGCCGCGTCGCCGGGCGGCGATCGTCGGAGTCTCTGATCATCAGATCCTTACGGCAATTCCAACCGCTGAGTGCACACGGCCGATATGAGGGATGTGTGGTTTACGCTACACCGTTGGCCTGGATACATGGTTCGTGCGCTACACTGGGGCCAACGTTGACGTCACCACAGGTGATGCCAGCCTACGTCGTGGAATGAATGTTCATCTCACCTCCGCGCCAGTTGTGCTTCCACTACTGCGCGTCGACTCGGATGTTCCGTGCAGCCAAGCACATACGTCTCGCGGCGATCGATTTTGCCCTCCGGCAATCTCGCCACACACGTGCTCAGGCGCGCGACTTGATAGTCGTCGGCCAAGCACACCCTTTGCCTGAAAGGCATCACCACCATGACTACCACTGCGACTTTCTCCGAACTCGGCGTCCCGAACGCCTTGGTCAGTGAACTGACCAGGGTCGGCATCACCGCACCCTTCCCCATCCAGGTCGAGACACTTCCCGACACGCTCGCCGGCCGAGATGTCCTCGGTCGCGGTAAGACGGGTAGCGGCAAGACGCTCGCGTTCGCCATCCCACTGGTCAGCAGACTGCACGGCGGCAAGCGCATTCCAAGCCAACCCTCGGGACTGATCCTGGCCCCCACTCGCGAACTGGCAACCCAGATTGCCGCCGCACTGGAGCCACTGGCGCGGTGCTACGACATGCGAGTCACCACAATCTTCGGTGGTGTACCGCAAGGCCGTCAGGTGACAGCGCTCAAATCGGGCGTCGACATCGTGGTGGCCTGCCCGGGCCGGCTCGAGGACTTGATGAAGCAGCGCCTGGTCAACCTGGACCGCGTCGAGATCATCGTGCTCGACGAGGCCGATCACATGGCCGACCTCGGCTTCCTGCCCGCGGTCACCCGGATCCTCGCCGCCACGCCTTCCGGCGGCCAACGCATGCTGTTCTCGGCGACGCTGGATAACGGTGTCGACAAGCTGGTCACGCGGTTCCTTCGCAATCCGGTGACCCACTCCGTCGATGAGGTCAACTCCCCGGTGTCCACCATGACCCACCACGTGTTCCACGTCGATGGAGTTGATTCGAAGAAGGCACTCGTACATCGTCTAGCGTCGGGCAACGGCCGCCGGATTCTGTTCCTGCGCACCAAGCATCAGGCGAAGAAACTTGCCAAGCAGCTCACCGAGGCCGGGGTGCCATCGGTTGATCTGCACGGTAACCTGTCACAGCCCGCACGTGACCGCAACCTTGCGAAATTCGCCGCCGGCGATGTTCTTGTCCTGGTCGCCACCGATATCGCGGCTCGCGGGGTTCACGTCGATGATGTGGAACTCGTTGTCCACATCGATCCGCCCGCCGAACACAAGGCCTATCTCCACCGCTCCGGACGCACCGCGCGAGCCGGCGGCGCCGGTGATGTCGTCACCGTCGTTCTGCCCGAACAGCGCAAAGAGACTCAGGCGCTGATGCGCAAAGCCGGAATCACCGTTACCCCGCAACGGGTCGCCGCGGACTCCGAAGCCGTACACACCCTCGTCGGCGAAAGTGCGCCGCACCGGATGCTCGCGCCCGAAGTGGCTCAGGCGCAGAACAACTCACAGCCCAATCGGCCACGTCGACCGGAGAACGCCGGCCAGCGACGTGGTCGTGGTAACGCGGTGGCGAGCCAACCGGGTCGCGGCAGGTCTGGTGGGCCGCGTCGTCGGAGCGCCGGCGCCCGGACGCACTGATCAGCTATCGAATCGTTCGCGGTGCTACTGGTCGGGAGTCAATTAATTGACTCCCGACCAGTAGCACCGCG
>NZ_JAEMSG010000054.1 GCF_016462945.1 Mycolicibacterium sp.
TGTGCGAACCCGTGGCCATGGAGATCCTGGCCGGCGCAGTCGACGACGACAGGTATGCCAAGCTGGAGCGACTGGTGAACGGACTGCCGTCGCTCAAGATCGATGATGCGGTCGATTTTCGGAGTGCGGCGGCGATCTATCGGTCCGCTCGGCGCGCTGGTCAGGCGATCCGCAGCGTCAATGGCTGTCTGATCGCCGCGGTAGCGCTGCGCCACGGCGTACGAATCATTCACCGCGACGCTGATTTTGAGGTAATTGCGGCGATCACCGGTCTCGTCGGAGAATCATTCCGCTAGCGGCGCGGGCCGCTCCACGGGGTGCCGCGCACGCACGGTCACCGGATAGGTTGTCGATAGGTCCGTCGGGGGTTTGGAGAAGCGATGCCGATGTCGAAGCATGACGCCGAACTGGCGAGTGCCGATCGCAGGCTGCGCTACCAGCGTGTGTACGACCTGGTGCTCGAAATCATGGCTGAAGGTGAGCTCAACCCGGGCGACCGGTTGCCGACGGCCGCCGAACTCGCCGATATAGCCGAGGTCAGCACAATGTCGGTACGTCGGGCGCTCGACGAGCTGGAACGGGCGGGCAAGATCCGACGCCGCCAGGGCCTGGGCACATTCGTCGCCGACCCGCGCATCGCGGCTGACCCGACCCGGCCGGGCGAGCTACTGCAGACCCTGATCGACCAGGAGGGCGCGCCGGAGGCGGTCGTCACCTTGCTCATCTCGATCGGAGTGGGCCTGCCCAGCAGCACGATAGCGACGGCTCTCGGTGTCGAAGTCGGCCAGCCAGTATGGGAGATCTGGCGTAAGCGCAGTCTCGGCAGCGATGACAGCATCCTGGAGCGGGCCGTTCTGCCATTGAGCCGGGTGCCGGCGATCGATCAGCAGAGACTGGCCGAAGGCGGGTCGCTGTATCGCTTCATCGAAGAGCGCTACGGCCTGACCGACACCTATACCGAGCAGGCTTTTGAGGTGGACACCCCGAATAACTGGGAGGCCGAACACCTGGAGATCGCACCCACCGACCCGATCGTTCGGGTGCGGGGTGTCAGTTTCGATGCCGATGGCCGAGCTTTCGACTGCTTCGAACAGTGTTATCGGGCAACGAAATTCACCTTCTACACTGCCGGTCAGACTCGCCACCGCATTCTGGGGCCCACGGAGATGTCGAACTGGGCGGTCACGCCGCTGTCCAACCCCTAGAACAAGGTCCGGATCAGCTCGACTACCCGGCCGCGCTCGTCGAGCATCGGGATCATTGGCCACTTGTCGAAAACCGTGCACGGATGCGATATCCCGAACTCCAGCCAAGTTCCGACATCGATGACGTCTTCGGCGGTGGGCGACAACCGGACAAAGGCGTGCTGGTCATTGAGCTTGACGACCGCGCTGCCCGTCATACTGTCTGCCGACCATCCGGAGTCCGTTCGGAATCGTTGCGGCACAGGGAGATCCTGGTCGAAGGACACATCCCGGCGCCCCATGGTCACCAACGCCAAACCTGGCTCGGGCCGGGAACTGACCTGGGCCCACACCGCCATCGCCGGCTGAAATCCACCGACAGGGTTGCCCGGTCGGGTCAGCGGCGAGGTCCGCAGGTACAGCCCGTCATCGTGGGTCAGATAGCAGCCACTGCGCAGGATCGTCCGCCACTCCCCGCCGAGGATCTCCGCCACGAGGTCGAAGTGCGTGCTGCCACCCGAGGTGACGATGACCTCATCGGTCTCATAGACCGGACCCAGTCGCACCACCGCAGCCCGCAGGACCGACAGATACTCATGCACCACGGCGATACCGGCCGGCGATACGTCGTGGCCGAGCGCTGCCTCGTAGCCGGCGACGCCGACCAGTCGAAGCCGGGGGCTGGCTACCGCCGCGGCAGCGACCTCGTCAATGCACCGGTCGTCGCGGCAGCCGGTGCGTGCGCCGCGTGCACCGACCTCCACGCAGACGTCCACCTGCCGGCCCGCGCCAGCGGCGCTCAGCGCCCTGGTCATCAACTCCACCCCCCGCACCGAATCCACCCAGCAGATCAAGCGGAACTCCGGATCGGTGTCGAGCTCGGATGCCAACCATGCCAAACCGGCCGGATCCACCAATTCGTTGGCCAGCAGTACGTCGCGCACCCCGAATGCCCGGAAGGTACGCACCTGGCTGATGGTTGCGGCCGTCACCGCGCACGCGCCGGCGGCGAACTGCTTGGCCAGCAGCTGGGGGGACATGTGGGTCTTCCCGTGGGGGGCCAACTCCACGCGATGAGCCGAACACCACTCGGCCATCACTGCCACGTTGTGCTCGAGGGCCGCGGCCCGCAGCACGCACACCGGACCGAGTGAACCCGCACCGAATAGATCGACGCCCCGGGCGCAGATCTGGGCCGGGGTCAAGCCCGACCATGCTGTGGGTAGACCTTTGAAGCGCCAGTCCACCGGCTGATCGGCCAGGGCGGCTACCGCTCCGGCGTTCAGAGTTGACGTCATAGCCCCAATTCAACGCGCAAAACCCTGCAACAATCACGTAATCGCCGGGCAACAGTCGACGGTGATACTACTATGTATACACACCCATGCCAGGAAGGGTTCCGATCATGACAGAACTAAATCGTCGCGGCTTTCTGCGGACGTCAGCGGTCGTGGCCGCCGCACTCGGCGGGGCGGCGGCGCTTGCCTCCTGCGCGCCGAAGACGGCGACCAGGACGGTGCTGCGTGTCGGCTCCACCACCGATATCGACGCGCTGAACCCGTTCACGGCCTTCTCGACCCAGGCCTATGACGTCTTCCAGTTGGTCTACGACAAGCTCATGGAGTACGACGCGCAACTCAACCTGCAACCCTCCCTCGCCACCGGTGTCGAGGTGACCGACGGTGGCAAGGTCTTCACCTACACGCTTCGCTCCGGGGTGAAGTGGCAGGACGGCAAGGACTTCACCGCAGACGACGTCGTGTTCACCTACCTGCTGGTGCGGGACAACAACTACGGCACCTACGGCGCGTACCTCAAGGAACTCACCGAGGCCACCAAGGTGGGTGACAACCAGGTGCGCCTGGTCTACTCGCAACCGCAGACCCTGGATCCCGCCATCATCATCCCGATCGTCCCCAAGCATTTGTGGGAGAGCGTGTCCAAGGACGATCTGCCGAAGTACGCCAACGAAAAACCGATCGGTACCGGACCCTTCACTTTCGTATCCTGGGAGAAGGGCAGTGTCGCCACCGTCACCCGAAACGACGGCTGGTGGGGGCCCAAGCCGGCCGCGGAGAAAGTCACCTGGACGAAGTTCGGTTCCGACGACGTCGTCATCTTGGCATTGCGCAATGGCGATATCGACATCGTCGCCGAGGTACCGCCGACCATCTACACCGGTTTGAAGGATACGTCCAACGTCACCTCGACAGCGATGGACTCCTTCTCGTTCCACATGATCGGGTTCAACTGTTCCAAAGAGCCGGGCTCCAAAGGGAATCGGCTGCTCCTGGATCAATCGGTGCGCCAGGCGCTGAGCTGTGCGGTCAGCCGACAGCAACTCGTCGAACTCGCGCTGTCCGGCTACGGGGAACCCGGAGCCGATCTGTTGCCGCCCACCTTCGGCGAATTCCACTACATCCCGGCGCCCGATGCGGTACTGGACAACAACCCCGGCAAAGCTAACGATCTACTGGATAAGGCCGGCTACACCGAGCGCGGGGATGACGGTATCCGCAAGTCGAAAGCTGGTGCCCCGCTGGAGTTCCGGATCCTCGCGATAGCCGACACCGCCGTCGACGTGAAGGCCGCGGAGCTGTTCATCACCGCCGCCAAAGCGGTCGGGATCAATCTGAAACTGTCGACCACCGACGCCGACAGTATGGGCGCAACGGTGTTCAACACCGAGGCTCCCGACTGGGACATCATGGTGTGGGGCTGGGACTCGGCGTTCTACGATCCGTCCTATCTGCTGGGCATACCGACCACCGATCAGATCGGTGGTAACAACGACACGTTCTGGACCGACGCGCGTTATGACGAGCTCTACGCCCAGCAGAAGACCACCGTGGACAAGGCCGCCCGGGTCAAGATCGTGCAAGAGATGCAGGCCATGCACTACGCGGCGTGTCCCTACATCGTGATGTGGTACCAGAAGAAGCTCACCGGCACCCGGAGCGACACCTGGGCGGGTTGGCAACCGATCAACGGCGGTATGATTCTGAATTTCCCGAGGGTCAACTACCTTGATGTGAAACCGGCCTGAGGCTCACCGAAAGTCAATGGCCCAGTACATCGGACGCAAACTGGGGTATCTTGTGCTCACCCTCGCGGCCGTGCTGGCTACGAATTTCACGCTGTTCCACCTGATGCCGGGCGATCCCGTCACCCACATCGCTCGGGGTCAACACCTCGACGCGGAAGCGGTTGCGCGGCTGCGCAGCTTCTACGGACTGGACATGCCCCTGCCGTCGCAGTTCATCACCTACGTCCAGAATCTATTCCGCGGTGACTTCGGGTGGTCCTATACGTATCAAACCTCGGTGGGCCCGATCGTCGCCAAAGCCCTTGGCAACACGCTGATCCTGGTGACGATCTCCACGCTGCTGGTGATCGTGCTCGGGGTGGGAATCGGAGTGTTCGCCGCATCACGACGCGGAACCCGTACCGATGGCGGTCTGGTCATCGGATCGTTGATGTTCTGGAGCCTGCCCACGTTCTGGGTGGGCATGCTGCTGATCTTCGTGTTCGCCGTCACCCTGGGTTGGCTGCCCATCGCAGGCATGTTCACCGCCGATGCGGTGTATCCGACGGTCTTCACCAAGATCGCCGACCTGGCCCGGCACCTTATCCTGCCGACGGTGGCCATGGTGCTCGTCGACATCGCGCAGTTCGTCCTCATCAGTCGCAGTTCACTGCTGGCGGTGCTTTCCGAGGATTACATGACCACTGCCCGCGCCAAGGGCCTCAGTCCGCGCCGGGTGCTGTGGCGTCACGGCGTGCGTAACGCACTTCTACCGGTCGTCACCGCCACCTCGCTCTACGCCAGCGCCACTGTCGGCGGCACGATCCAGGTGGAGACGGTGTTTTCCTGGCCGGGTATGGGGCAGTTGATCTATCTATCGGTGATCCGTCGCGACTACCCGGTCATGGAGGCCTGCTTCCTGATTTTCGCCGCGGTCGTGGTGCTCGCCAACTTCGCAAGCGATGTCCTCTACCGCCTTCTCGACCCCCGGGTCCGGCTGACATGACCGGACCCATGATCAATTCCAGCTTCGACGCTGCGCCCGTCACCGGGCACATCGTCGGCGGATGGCGCGGAGTGTTACGACAACTGGTGGCCGATCGGATGGGTCGTGCCGGACTTCTGATGGTCGTCGCCGTCGTACTGGTTGCCGTGGCCGGGCCGCTGTTGGCGCCCTATGACCGCACCGCGGTGGCCGCGTCTCGCACCGGAATCCTCCAGTCTCCCAGCGCGGCTCACTGGTTGGGCACCGACGAGTTGGGCCGCGATATTTTGCGTCAGGTTCTGGCCGGTACCTCGGTGTCGCTGGAGATCGGATTGATCGCGACTCTCATCACGGTGTTGATCGGCACGACCGTGGGAGTGCTGGCCGGCTGGTTCACCGGTTTCGTCGACGCGGTGCTGATGCGGATCACCGATTTCTTTCTGGTGCTGCCGAGTCTGCCGCTGATGATCGCCCTAGGCGCGATCATCGGTCAGAGCCTGACGATGATCGTATTCGTCATCGCGCTGACCAGTTGGCCGAGTACTGCACGAATTGTGCGGTCCCAGGCGCTGGCGGTGCGTGAACGCGAGGTGGTCGCCCGCGCGAAGACCGTCGGCCTGTCTTCGGCCGGTATCCTGTGGCGGCTGATCCTGCCGGGGGTCCTCGCATTGGTGATCGCTAACGCGGTTCTGGTGATCGCCGGTTCGATTCTGGCCGAGGCCACGCTGTCGTTCCTGGGTCTGGGTGATCCGACCCGCACTTCGTGGGGGCAGATCCTGCACAACGCATTCGTCACCGGTGCGGTGGGCAACGGGTACTGGTGGTACTTCCTGCCTCCCGGCATTGGGATCGTCATTGTGGTGCTGGCGTTCTCACTGGTTGGGCAGAGTCTGGAACGCATCCTCGATCCCCGGCTGGCGGCGACCGCATGACCCTGCTGCGAGTTCGCAATCTCACCGTCGCCTATCCGACGGCTGAGGCGCTCGTGCGCGCCGTCGATGGGGTTGATCTTGATGTGAATCCCGGCGAGGTGGTGGGTCTGGCCGGTGAATCCGGCTGCGGAAAAAGCACTCTGGCGCTTGCCGTTGCGCGACTGTTGCCGCGCGGCGCCGTGGTGAGTGCCGATGAGATGAGCCTCGGCGGCATCGACCTTCGCACGGTTGCTGATGACGAATTGCGCTCACTGCGATGGCGGCGTCTATCGCTGGTGTTCCAGGGCGCGATGAGTGGGTTCAACCCGGTCATGCGTGTCGGTGACCAGATCGCCGAGGCGATCCGGACCCACGAGCCTGACTCCGATCGTCGGGAGGTGGCCGATCGGGTGGGCGAACTGCTCAGCCAGGTCGGCATCGCACCGGCACGTTCCGAGGACTTCCCCCATCAGATGTCCGGCGGCATGAAACAGCGCGCGATGATCGCCATGGCACTGTCCTGCCGGCCCGACCTGCTGATCGCGGACGAGCCCACTACCGCTCTCGATGTGATGACGCAGGCTCAGATCCTCGACCTGATCCAGAGGTTGGCCGACGAGCTCGGGTTGGCCATGCTGATCATCTCCCACGATCTCACCGTGCTCGCCGAACTCTGCGATCGGGTCGCGGTCATGTACGCCGGCCGCATCGTGGAACGCGGCGCGGCCGATGAGATCTTCGGTGCGGCCGGCCCGTCCCACCCTTACACCCGCCGTCTGCTGGACTGTTATCCGAAACTGGACGGTGGACAGGGGTCGATCAGCGGAATTCCCGGCAGCCCACCGGATCTGGCCCACCCACCATCGGGCTGCCGATTCCACGACCGATGCGATCAGGTGATCCCAAGATGCAACGCTGATGATCCGGCGCTGCAGATGGTCCCGGGTTCAGCCGGCCACCTCGCGGCCTGCCACCTGGTCGGCGCTGCTGAGGTAGCGCGCCGATGAGCACCGAGCAGAGCAGCGCCGTGATTGCCGAAATCCGTGATCTGCGAGTGCATTTCCCGGTTCGCCGCGGCCGCCGGCGTCTGACCGCACGGGCGGTCGACGGTATCGACCTGCAGATCCATCAGGGCGAAATCGTCGCACTGGTAGGCGAGTCGGGCTGCGGGAAGACCACGGTGGCCCGAACAATCATGCGCCTACAGGAACCCAGTTCCGGTTCGGTGGCGATCGGCGGGGTCGATATAACCCGGGCACGGGGCCGCGGGCTGCGCCGGTTGCGCCGTGACTTCCAGATGATCTTCCAGGACCCGTTCGAATGCCTGGTGGCGAACTCAACAGCCATCGACGTCGTCACCGAAGGTCTGCGGATCCATCGCGCCGATCTCGACGCGGCCGCACGCCGGACGGCGGGCCTTACCGCGCTCGAGATGTGCGGACTGACTCCGGCCGAAGCGATCGCCGAACGCCGCATCTTCCAACTCTCCGGCGGCCAGCGCCAACGGGTCGCCATCGCCGCGGCGCTGGCGATCGAACCGCGGCTGCTGGTCGCCGATGAGCCGGTGTCGATGCTGGACGTGTCGTTGCGCGCCGGCGTCATCCGCGTACTGCTGGATTTGCGCGAGCGTTTAGGCATCGCAATGCTGTTCATCACCCACGACCTCGCACTGGCCGGAGTGTTCGCTGACCGGGTCGTGGTGCTCTACCTGGGCCGGGTGGTAGAGCAGGGACCGGCCGCGGAGGTGATCGGCAGCCCGCGACACCCCTATACCGCGGCATTGGTGGGGGTGATGCCGAAGGCCGACGCCGGGCATCGCGGACCCCGGCCGATACTGTCTGGCGAGCCCCCGAACGCCACCGCCACGGTGTCCGGGTGCCGTTTCCGGCCCCGCTGCCCGCTGTACCGCCAACTCGGCGAGCCTGAGATCTGTCAGGCAGAGGAACCTGCACTGCCCATCATCGCCAGTGATGCCAGTGCCGATCACGTTGTCGCATGCCACTTCCCGGACGGCGACACATCCACAACACCAAAGGAGAACATCTCATGACGGTCACTCGCGACGAGGCGATCGAGCTACTGGACGCGATGGTTCGCATCGACTCTGTGACACCGTGGCTGATACCCGGCGGCGCCGGGGAAGGCGAGGTCGCGCGATTCATGCGGGACTGGCTCACCGACCTTGGCCTGGAGGCGACTCTGGAGGACGTTGAACCGGGACGACCCAATGTGTTGGCCTGGTTGCGGGGCAGCGAACCCGGCCCGACGCTGTGCCTGAGCGCGCATAGCGACACCGTCGGCTATGCCAGCTGGCCCGACACAGCGTTGAATCCGGTGATGGAAGGCAATCGGATGATCGGCCTTGGCACCGCCGATGACAAAGGCGGCTGCGCGGCAGCGATGCTTGCTGTTCGCGAACTGGTCCGCTCCAAGCAACCACTGGCCGGCAACATCCTGGTGGCCCTGGTCATCGACGAGGAAGGTGTCAGCATCGGCACCGAGCATTTGGTGGCCCACCACCGCGACGAGATCGACATGGCGATCAATATCGAGCCGCACGGCTCGCATGTAATCTTCGGCGAGCATCAGGGATTCGGCTGGATCGACATCGTCGTGCACGGGGTGCCTGCGCATGGTTCCGCACCCGAAAAAGGCGTTGACGCGATCGTTCATATGGCTGAGGTGCTCACCCGACTGCACAAGCTGGACGAAACCGTGTGGAAGCCCAATCCTGATCCGAAGAATGGACGCACGGTATTCCACACCGGAACTGCCCGGGGCGGAACCGATTACGCCACCTACCCTAACGAGATCGTTGTCGGCATCGAGATCGGAACCCAACCCGGTGAGACACTGGCTAACCGGGTCGCCGATATCGAGGCGATCTTCGACGAGGTGAAGAAGGTGGAACCGCAGTTCAGCGGTGAGGTTCGGGTTGCTCTGGATCGCGACCCGTTCACCGGTGAGGGAAACCAGAACATCCTGGACGCGTTGGTGGAGGCGACCGAGGCCGTCAACGGCACGCCCTCACCCGTGACCGGACTCAACGCCTGGACCGACGCCGCGATCTTCCAGATCGCCGGGATTCCTACGGTCCTCTTCGGTCCCGAGGGCTCCGGCTACCACGCGGCCGGGGAGTGGGTGTCGATACCCGATCTCGTCGCGACCACGGAGATCCTGCGGCGGGCTGCCGTCACCCTGCTCGGCGCACCCGTCTCGGCGAGCCGCTGATATGACCACCATCAAGAGTGAAGAGAGATCAATGTCCTTTGACGACGCCTTCGCCGCCCGCACGCCCAAGACCAAGGCGCTGTTCGAGCGAGCCAAACGCACCATTCCCGGTGGCGCTGGTTCGACCGCACGGCTGCCCCGCAATGGGTGGAAGCCCTACCCGTTGTTCATCGCGGACGGCAGCGGCTCGCGGGTAACTGACGTCGATGGCAACACCTATATCGACTACCTGCTCGGACTCGGGCCGATGATCCTCGGACATCGCCACCCGGTGGTGACCAATGCGGTGGTCCAGGCGGTCACCGACCTGGGCACCTGTTACGGGCTGCCCTACGAGTTGGAGATCGAAGCGGCCGAAAAGGTGGTTGCCGCGGTGCCCGGGGTCGAACAGGTTCGGTTTACCAACTCCGGTTCAGAGGCGGTGGGCACTGCGGTGCGGTTGGCCCGGGCGACAACGGGACGGCGCATCATCGTCCGATTCGAGGGTCACTACCACGGCTGGCAGGACACCGTGTACTGGTCCAACCACGTGGACCTCGCGCTGGCCGGCCCGGCCGATCATCCGCGCCCGGTGGCGATGGGTCCGGGTGTCCCGGCCGAACTGGAGGACACCCTGGTCGTACTGAGCTGGAACGATCCGGAGAGTTTCGTCAAGCTGATGGACAGTCGCGGCGACGAGATCGCCGCCGTGCTCACCGAGGCGGCGGTGTTCAACACCGGCTGCATCCTGCCCGAGCCCGGTTATCTGGAACTGCTGCGCAGCGAGACCCGCAAACACGGCGCGATGTTGATCTTCGACGAGGTGATCACTGGATTCCGATTCGCTCGCGGCGGTGCCCAGGAGTGGTTCGGGGTGACACCGGATCTGACCACCTTCGCCAAGGGCCTCGGTGGCGGATTCCCGGTGGCAGCCATCGGCGGTTCGGTCGATGCGATGCGGTTGATCGCCGAGGGCGTCTACTCCCATTCGGGCACCTACAACGCCAATATCGTTCAGTGCGCTGCGGTCTCGGCGACGATGGACGTGTTGGCCGAGCCGGGGCTCTACGAACGTCAGCGCGCCCTGGGCAACAGGTTGGCCGCGGGGCTCACCGAGATGGCGGCCGAGCGCGGTTTGGACGCCTACTGCGAAGGCCTGGGCACAGTATTTCAACTCTGGTTCGCCGACGGCCCGATCCACAATTGGCGCGATGCGGTGGCGCATGCCAACGAGCCGCTGTTCACCCGGTGGTATGAGGAGATGGTGGTCCGAGGCGTGCTGTTCCACCCGTTGCAGTTCGAGAATCTATTCGTATCGCTGGTGCACGACGACCGCGATATCGATGAGACGCTGGAGGCTGCATCCGATGCGCTGTCGGTGGTGGCCCGGACCCGTTCGGCCGTGCTTCGAGCGTGACCGCGGAAGCGCCGGTCGTCCTCGGCCTCGACCTGGGCACCTCAGCCGTCAAGGTCCTCGCCGTCGGGTACGACGGCGAGGTGGTGGCGAGCGCGCGCTGTGGCTATCCGACGTCGCGGCCAGAACCGGCTGCTGCCGAACAGGATCCGCAGGAATGGTGGCGTGCAACGCAGACCGCGCTGCACGAAATCGCCCGGACGGTGGCGCCGCAGCGCTGGACGGGCATGGGGCTGACCGCCATGTTGCCGACCCTGGTGGAACTCGACGAGGCCGGGGCGGCCATGTGTCCGGCGATCACCTGGGAGGATGCCCGCGCCGAGCCGCAGGCAGATGCGCTGCTGGCGCGGTTCGGCCCCGCGGAGTTGTACCGGATCACCGGCCAGCGGTTCGACGGCCGTTACCTGGCACCGATGCATGCCCGAGTTGCCGCGCTCGGGAACGGTGGCGCCACGGTGGCCGGTGCGAAAGATGCACTGTTCGCTCAACTCACCGGAGAATTGCTCACTGATCCGAGTACCGCTGCCGGCAGCGCGGTATTTGATATCGATCAGGGCGTGTGGAACGCCGAACTGGTTGCCGCAGCCGGGATTCCGGCCCTCCCCGAGGTGGCGCCCGCGGCGACAGCCTTGCCGATGGCATCGCAGTGGAGAGATAAGTGGGGACTTGGCGTGGATTTTCCGGTGGTGTTGGGCGCCGCGGACTCGGTGCTCGGTGCGGTTGGGGTCGGCGCGCAGAGCCACGGCGAGGTCGCACTGATCGCTGGAACCAGCGCGATCGTTCTGGGTATCTCGGCGGATCCGGTTCGAGATCCCGATCAGCGCTACCTGGTGACCCCGCTGACCGGTGACGGCTGGGGGCTCGAAATGGACCTGCTGGCAATGGGATCTGCGTTCGACGGCATTGCCCGGCTACTCGGCTTATCGGGCCCGATCGCCCTGCTGGACGCCGCGGCAGCGGTCCCAGTCGAGCAGGTGCTGGTCTTTCTGCCCTACCTCACACCGGGGGAGCAGGGTGCGCTGTGGGACCCGACGCTGACCGGGGTGCTGCACGGTCTGCGCCTGGATACCACGGCTGGACACATCGGCCGGGCGTTGTTGACCGGAGTGGTTGTAGAGATGCGCCGGTGTGTCGATGTGCTGGCGTCGACAACCCGTCGGTCCGGCCCGATCCTGCTCGGTGGGGGCAGCGCGGTTAGTCCACTGATGTGGCAGGACCTCGCTGATGCGACCGGCCGCGAAGTGCGTGTCGACGAGCGGATCCGGGACCACTCGGCACTGGGCGCCGCGCTGTTTGCCGCAAGCAGCCTGGGATTTTCCATCACCCGGGCCGTCGACAAACGCGTCGTCGCACCCCGCCCCGATCGGTACGACTGGTGGACGGACGCTGCTGCCCGCCACGACGAATTGAGGCTGGCTCAGGGCGTGAGTGATCAGCCGTGAACGATCGGAACGTGCTCTCCCTCTTCCCGCCAGGGTCGGTGGTGGACTCCGACGGGGTATTGACCGTTGGCGGCTGCCGACTCGACGAACTGGCCGCGGAGTTCGGCACACCGGTGATGGTGGTTGATGCCAACGCGCTGCGCCAGCGTGCCCGCGACTACCTCGCCGCCTTCCGCGGTAGATGGGCGTGCGCGGATGTGGCGTTCGCGTCCAAGGCATTCCCGTGCACCGCAGTGCAACGGTTGATGGCGGAGGAGGGTTTACACCTGGATGTGGCCGGCGGGGGAGAGATCATCACCGCCCTGGCCGCGGGTGCTGATCCCAGCCGAATGGTGTTGCACGGCAACGCCAAAACCGACGAGGAACTTGAACTGGCGGTCGCCAACGGGGTCGGACTGGTGGTTGTCGATAACCTCGACGATATCGACCGTCTGGAACGAATCGTCGAACCGGGCCGCCGGCAGGATTGTCTGGTGCGCGTGATTCCCGGTGTGCAGGCCAACACCCACGCGGCGGTGGCCACCGGACATGCCGGCTCGAAATTCGGGCTCGCACCTGATGCGGCCCGCGACGCGATCGCCAGGATCCGGCGCAGTCGAGTACTGCGGTGCGCCGGGGTGCACACCCATATCGGCTCGCAGCTGCTCGACGTCGAGCAGTTAGCCGCCGCGGTGGCGCCGATCGCCGAACTCGGTGAGTTCGACGTCTACGACTTCGGTGGCGGTCTCGGAGTGCGCTACACCTATGACGACAATCCGCCGACGGTCGACATCTACGCCGAGACCATGATCGCCCGCGCCCGTGCACTGGTGCCGACGGACGCCCGAATCATTGTCGAACCGGGACGTTCGATGACGGCAGCAGCAGCCTGCACCGTCTATCGCGTCACCACGGTCAAAAACGGAACGGTCACTCACGTCGCCGTCGACGGCGGGATGGGCGACAACCTCGAGGTCTCGCTGTACGGGCAACGATTCGAGGCCACGTTGGTCAACCGCGTCGGCGGCGGTGAACCGGTGAGCGTGGTCGGGCGGCATTGCGAGTCTGGAGATCAGCTGATCGATGCTGTGCCGCTGCAGCATCCGGTTGTCGGCGATCTACTGGCGGTGCCGGTCACCGGCGCCTACTGCTACACAATGTCGAATCAGTACAACGGTGCCCGGCGCATTCCGGTGGTGTTCGTCGCCGATGGTGATGCCCGCCTGGTAGTTCGCCGTGATACCTGGGCCGACCTGCTGGCGCGTGATGTACCACCATGAGCGATGCGGATCGGTTGCGATGGGACGGCCGGTACGCAACCTTGGGGCCGGTGGATGTCGAGGCAGCCGCTCTACCAGCGGTATTCACCCACTGTGCCGACGAGTTCCCGGTAGCAGGTAAAGCGCTTGACCTTGCCTGCGGTCAGGGCGGAACCTCGGTCTGGCTCGCCCGCCGCGGTCTGCGGGTGTGGGGCGTGGATGCCTCGCCCGTCGTGATAGATCAGGCACGCGACCTCGCCGATCGCTGTCAGGTCCTGCAGCGCTGTCGGTTCAGTGTCGCCGATCTCGATGACGGACTGCCAGTCGGCGAACCGATGGAAGCCATCGTGTGTCACAGGTTCCGGGCGCAGCATCTATATCCGGCGATTGTCGAACGTCTAGCGCCAGGTGGGTTGCTGGCCATCTCGGTGCTCAGCGAAGTGGGCGCCGACCCCGATCCCTACCGGGCGCCACCCGGAGAACTGAGCGCCGCATTCGCCGAGCTCGAGCTCATTGCCGCGGGTGAGGGCGACGGGATTGCGTGGGTGGTGGCGCGGCGGGCGGCGGATCGGTGAAGTACTCGAGTAGATACCGGCTCTCCTCAATGTCCCCGATCGTCCGCCGGGCCTTCCTGCGGGTGATCAGGATGCCCACCACGGCCACCGCCCAGAGGGCGTACTGCACGCACCACGCCAGCCGGAATGAGTCGAACGAGTAGCCGCCGGAGGTTTGAATGATCAGGCCCATCGCCTCCATGACGACCAGTGCAGCCAAGAAGCCGCCGACATTCACCGTGCCCTGCGCGGTACCCAGGGTGGCACCTGGGTTGAACGTGCGGGCAATGTCGAAGCCCACCACCGACCCCGGTCCGCCCGCTGAGATCACGGTCACCAGGACGACGAGCAACCAGTAGGGCGCTGGGGAGGATAAGGCCAGCACTACCGTCCAGGCCAACGCGTTGCCGGCGATTATCCCGAGGACCACCCAGGAACGCCGGTGCGGATGGCGGCCGGTGATGATGCCGATCAGTACTCCGGACACGATTGCCGCGGCCACCGAGATGATCAGTAGGGTGCCGGCCCCGGCGCGTGAAACATTCTGCGCCACAGTCAGATATGGCACACCCCACATCAGCGCGAAGACCGTGATGGAAAAGGGCGTCCCCATATGGCTGAAGAATCCCAACCGCGTGCCGGGCCGCATCCACACTGTCTTGATGTTCTTCAGCGTCGCGCGCAGATCGGTCTCCGGATCCTCGACAGCCACGCCGTGCGGGGCGTTGTTGACCAGCAGCACGGTGAGCATCAGCGACAGCGCACCAAGGCCGGCAGCCGCCGCGAAGGCCGGGGTCCAACCGGAGTTGGCCAGCAGGCCCATGAACGGCACCGCAGTGAGCACCTGACCAAACTGCCCGGAGAGCCCGGTCAGCTGACTCACCAGCGGTATCTGCCGCGGCGGGAACCAGTGCGGAACAAGTCGCAGTACCGAGATGAAGGTGAACGCGTCGCCCAGGCCGACCACTGCGCGCGCTGCGATGGCCACCGGGAGTGACTCGGTGAGCGCCAGGGCCAGTTGACCCGCGACCATCAGGGTTCCGCCGGTCAGAATCATGGCCTTGGATCCGAAGCGGTCCAGCAAAACTCCGGCCGGGATCTGCGCCGTGGCGTACACGGTGAGTTGGAGCACCACGAACGTCGACAGGATCGCCGGACTGGCGGCGAATCGGTCGGCAGCCTCGAGTCCGGCCACTCCGAACGTGGTGCGATCCATGACAGCCACGGTGTAGGCCAGCAGGCCGGCCGACCAGACGATCCAGGCCCGCGCAGCACCCACCTCGCGGTCACGTTTTCGGTTCATAACCCGCCGCGGTCGATTTCAATGAACCGTTGCAGGATCGCCACAGCGGGGCGCAGCTTTCGAGCCTCGGCTAAACGCCGATAGCTCTGCTCCAGGCGGTGCCTTACGTCTCGGGTGTGGTCTTCTGCGCTCACCGGGGGTCGCTTTCGGAAAACACGTCGTGAACCTACCGCTGTTTCCTGAAAATGGCCGTTTCACCGGTGCAACAATCCCGTCATGGGTGAGGACGGCGAAATCATCGACCCTCCGATGGAGGGCCTGCAATCCAAGGGTTTGAAGAAGGGGTCCATCTCCTTGATCGGGGCGGTGGCGATCGGGCTTGCGGCCACCGCCCCGGCCTACTCGTTGACCGGCGCTCTGGGGCACGGCGCCGACGAGGCCGGCTATCAGATGCCGGTGGTGTTCATCCTCGCGGTGATTCCCATGTACTTCATTGCGCTGGCCTACAAGCACCTCACTGATGCTGCGCCGGATGCAGGGACGGTGTTCACCTGGGGCTCTAAGGCGATCCTTCCGCACATCGGCTGGATCGGCGGTTTCGCGCTGATGTTGTCGAGCATCCTCGCCGGAGTCGGGGCCGCCGGGATAACGGTGAGTGCGGCGACTACGGCGTTTGGAATCGATAATCCGCCGGGCTGGCTGAAGTTGTTGGTCGCGGCGACGTTTATCTTCATCACCACGTGGCTGGTGGCGCGGGGTGCGGAGGAGTCCTCTCGAACCACCATCATCCTGACTGTCATCCAGTACGGCGGGCTGCTGGTGTTCGCTCTGATTCTTGTTCTCAGCATTGTTCGTCAGGATCGAAACCCCACAGCCGAGCCATTCTCGTGGTCGTGGTTCAACCCGTTTGCCATTACCTCGTTCAGCGCTCTGCTCGGCGGTTTCCTGGTGGCGGTCTTCATCTTCTGGGGATTCGATGCCGCCCTGTCGATGTCGGAGGAGACCGAGGGCACTGCCGAGCAGTCCGGTCGTACCGGTGTGACGGCGATCCTCATCACCGTGATCACCTACGTGGTGTTCAGTGTGGCCGCCCTCGCCTACGCCGGCATCGACGACAACAGCGCGGGAAGTCTGACGAATTCGGCGAACATCGACGACATCTTCTCCGGTCTGGCACGCGATGCTGTCGGCTCGAGCGGTGCATTGATCGCCGCGGTGATCGTGGGTCTTTCAGCCTTCTCGGCCACCCTGTCCACTGTGATGTCGACGGTACGGGGCGTGCTGTCGATGGCCACCTACAAGGCGCTACCCAGTCGCTTCGCGTCCGTCGATGACGTCCGGCAGACGCCGACCTTCGCCACCTGGTTCATCGGCCTGACAACCCTGGCCATCTACGGCGGTCTGGTCATGGTCAGCGACAGCATCGTGGAGGACTGCGTCTACAGCGTGGGTATTGCGATCATGACCTACTACTCCGTTGTGGCCGTGTCATCGGTGCTCTACTTCTGGGACACCGCCTTTGAGCATTGGCGGACTGCATTGGAGCAGGTGATCCTGCCGGGTATCGGCGCGCTGGTGTTGATCCCGGTCGGTGTGATCGAGGCCTACCAGATGATGAGCCCGGAGTATGGTTCGGGCGGTTCGCTGGCCGGGATCGGCACTGTGTTCATCATCGGGGTGCTCAGCCTCATCGGAGGAGTGCTGCTGATGATCCTGTGGAACCTCAAGTCTCCGGCCTTCTTCCGTGGCCAAACCCTGGCCCGGGAGCGTACTCACCGGCTGAACAAGACCTGAGGGTGCCTACCGCAAGCGCACCGTGGCGGCCTTGATGTCGTAGTAGGCGCCGACAATCGTGAATTCATCTGCCTGCTCAGCTTCTCTGAGCAGCGTGCTGTTGTTTCGCACCCGGTCTTCCAGCGCCTTCACACTGCGGACGATGACATCGATGATCGGTTGGATGTTGGTGCCGGGTTGTACGTTCGTGTGGGCGGCATTAACCGCGCCGCAGTATATCTGGTCAGGACTTCATCTCGTAGGCGCTGCTGTATGAGAGCACCTCGGTCACGAATGCGTGCTCAGCCTCAGCGTTGATGCGGGGCTTACGCACGATTCCCAGCACCGCCGTACTCTGCGCCTCGGTGGCAGACGCCTGGCCGTGCAGTTGTACGGCTTGGTCGGCCATATCCCGCACGAACACCGCGAAGATCCGATCGAGATGCGCCTCGGTGAGGTCGGAAAGATCGCTGACCGAGCCGGCACGGGTCTCGCCGTCGTCGATGGCTAGCGCTGCGGACTCAAGAATCAATTGCCCATAGACGACTTGGGCGAAAAGCTGGCCCAGCACCTGCAGGTAGTCGAGGTCCTTCTGCTGTGTGTCGGTCGGCGGGGCCGTCAGGACCAGCTCGGTGAACGCGTCGATCTGCTCGCGGAAGATCCCGACATTGGCAAGGTGCGCGAACCGGTCGAAGGCTGGGCGGCAGTCGGCGAATCCGATTGACCCCAGGCCCTTGGCAGGACCCTGGTGGAACAGGTAGGCATCGTCGGCGTCGTCCTGGCGCACCGGGATCTCCGGATACTGTTGCGCCCCGCCGTGCGCCGCCCCCAGGTAGCTCGGCATGAACTTCAGCACCAGTGCGATGTTGACGTGCACGGTCCCCTCGAGTTTGGGCAGAGCCCGAATTTCGGTGACAGCCCGGCTGAAGTAGGTGTCTCGTTCGAAGCCGCGCGCGGCGATCACATCCCACAGCAGTTCGATGACGCGCTCGCCCTCACTGGTTACCTTCGCCTTGGTGATCGGATTGAACAGCAGAAAACGCCGATCATCCTCACTGGCGGTGCGGAAGTAGTCAGTCGAGCGCGCGGCGAAGATCTTCATCGCCACCAGTCGTGCGTAGGCGTCAGCGAGCAGGCGCCGCACGTGGGGGAAGTCAGTGACCCGGTTGCCGTACAGGATGCGGTTGTGGGCATGGGTGACGGACTCGAAGAAGGAGTGCTCGCAGATGCCGATGCTTGCCCAGCCGAGGTTGACCTTGCCCACGTTCACCGTCGCCAGTGCGGCGTCCCAGGCTGACTTGCCGACGTGCAGGATATCGGCGTGCGCCACCGGGTAGCCGTGCAGGTTGAACGCGGCGACATACATCTGTCCGGCGACGACGTTCTTGATCAGTTCGTAGTTCTCGTGGCTGGTATCGACGAGGAAGAACACATACTCACCGGCGTGCTCAGGATCGTCGTCGGCGAACTTGCCGAATACGCTTAAGCGCCCGGCGGCGTTGCCATTACCGATGTACCACTTGCCGCCGCTGGCGCTGAACCCGTCGGCGGTGCGGGTGAGGATCATGTCGGAGGAGTAGATGTCGGCGCCGTGTTCGCGTTCGGACAGCCCGAATCCGAAGATGTTGCCGTCGGCCAACAGGCCTGCGACCAACTTGCGCGCCTCGGTGTTATCGCTAAGCCACACCGGACCCAGTCCCAGAACCGAGACCTGCCAGGCATACCAGTGCGCAAGTGAGTAGAAGCCCAGGATCTCGTTGAGTTCGTTAATCCTGGCAAGATCCCAGCGGGCATTGCTGTCGCCGATCAGTGCGCCGACCTCCGCGGGCGTGGCGAAGGTGGCGAAGATCTTCTTGTCCGCGACCAGTTTCAAGAAATCGGCGTACCACTCGCCGGCGTAGTACTCCTCTTTGCTCTGGGCCAGTCCTTTGCTCTCGAAGAAGTCGATCAGCGCCCGCAGTTGGCGCTGAGTGCCCTCGTCGAAGGAACTCGGTTCGTAGGTTCGGGGATTGAACAGCAGGGACATCGATCCTCCTGGGCCAGCGTGATAACCCCTCGCCGTCGGGCGCAGAATCGTCAGCCTACTCCCGGACTTCTCATCAACGAGTGGTGCCATTTCCTGTCGGTGGGGTCTTCTATTATCGAATGTATGTTCGAGTCTTGTGGTGAGCCGGCACTGTTGGTGGAGATG
>NZ_JAEMSG010000218.1 GCF_016462945.1 Mycolicibacterium sp.
AGGTCACCGCAGATCATCTCGGCGGCGTACCGCCGAAGGTGGACCTGGCACGCGAGAAGCTCCTTGCCGACGTGCTCACCGCCGCCTCCCGCGACGGACTGGTCTCGGCTGCCCACGATCTGAGCGAAGGTGGGCTGATCCAGACCGTTGTCGAGGCGGCCCTGGCCGGCGAAACCGGATGCCGACTGGTGCTTCCCAGTGGTTGTGAGTCCGTCGCTGATGCGTTTGTCTTTCTGTTCTCCGAGTCCGCCGGCCGCGTTCTGGTGGCGGTGCCGCGTACCGAGGAGAGCCGGTTCCGGGCCATGTGCGAAGCCCGCGGCCTGCCCGCAACTCGGATCGGCGTCTCCGACGACGGCTCGGATTCCGTTGAGATACAAGGCCTTTTCACGGTGACGCTTGACGAACTACGCCAGATATCCGAGGGAGTGCTGCCCGGGCTCTTCGGATGACCGAGACCCGGGGCGACGCAGACGGCGGTCCTGCCAACGGCAGGTGGCTGATGGTCGCGGTGTCGTTGGCGTTGTTCTGCGTGCAGATCGACTACTTCGCGATCAATCTTGCGCTGCCGAGAATGGCCACCGACTTCGACAGTAGGGCCACCGATCTGCAGTGGATCGTCAGCATCTACATGGTCGCTCTCGGCGCGTTGATGGTTCCGGGTGGCCGACTGGCCGACATCTTCGGCCGCAAACGGGTCCTGCTGACCGGTATTGCAGTATTCGGACTCGCTTCCCTGTTGTGCGCCGTGGCGCCGTCGGTCGCGACACTGGTCGCCTTCCGCACCGTGCAGGGCGCGGGCGCAGCGCTGATCTTCCCCGCGTCGGTCAGTGTGATCACCAACGCATTCCCCCCGGGGCAGTCCGGCCGGATGATCGGCCTGGCCTACGGCATCGCCGGTCTGGGTAATGCCGCCGGCCCGCTGATCGGGGGCCTGCTCACCCAGACCGTCGGATGGCGGTGGATCTTCGCGCTGAACATCCCGCTGACTGCGGCGTGCGCGATCATCGGAGCATTCGCGATCAGCGAGTCCCGTGACTCGGGCGCACCGCGTCGAATCGACGTCGCCGGCCTGGCGCTGTTGACGACCGGTATCGCGGTGTTCACGCTCACCTTCGATCGGGCACCGGCATGGGGGTGGTGGTCGGCGGCGACCGTCGGCGCATTCGTCGGCGCCGTTGCGCTGCTCGGGTTGTTCGTGATCGTCGAGCGCCGGGTGCGCTGGCCGCTGGTCGACCTGTCGTTGGTGCGTGACATCCGCTTCACCGTGCTGGTGGCCGCGGGCACGATCGCCAACATCGCCTACGGGGTCACGATCTTCCTGTCCACGGTGTATCTGCAGGACGCCCGCGGACTGGATCCGTTGGCGGCCGGGCTGGTATTCCTCGGACCGTCTGCCGGTGCCGCTCTCGGCGGGGTGCTGTCGGGACGGCTCGCCGCCCAGCAGCCGGTGCGGGTCATGGGTCTGACCACCCTGCTCGCTGCCGTCAGCCTGGGTTTGCTTGCGGTCGCCCGTGATTGGGCGCTGTATCTGCCGGCATTGACGGCCTGCGGATTCTCCCTGGGATTGGTCTATGCCTTCACGACCGTGGCCACTCAAGCCGTCGTCAGTCCGCAGCGGGCGGGGGAGGCGGCGGGGATCGCGTTGACG
>NZ_JAEMSG010000055.1:0-1987 GCF_016462945.1 Mycolicibacterium sp.
ATCGTGGCCACCCAGATGCTGGATTCGATGATCCAGAACTCGCGACCCACCCGGGCGGAAGCCTCCGATGTCGCCAACGCAGTCCTGGACGGTGCGGATGCGGTAATGCTCTCCGGGGAGACCTCGGTGGGTCAATACCCCTTGGAAGCGGTGCGGACGATGGCGCGGATCATCTGCGCGGTCGAGGAGAATTCGACCGCTGCTCCGCCCCTGAGTCATGTGCCCCGAACCAAGCGCGGGGTGATCTCCTATGCGGCGCGCGATATCGGTGAGCGCCTTGATGCCAAGGCACTGGTCGCGTTCACATCCTCCGGCGACACCGTACGGCGGTTGTCCCGGCTACACAGTGCCCTGCCTTTGTTAGCGTTCGCGACGGCGCCCGAGGTTCGCAGCCAGCTTGCGTTGACCTGGGGCACTGAGACATTCATCGTGCCGAAGACCACCACCACCGACGATATGATCCGGCAGGTCGATCATGCGCTGCTGGAGTTGGGTCGCTACCAGCGTGGCGACTTGGTCATCATCGTCGCCGGCGCCCCACCCGGCAAAGTAGGCTCAACCAACCTGATCCAAGTCCATCGGATCGGGAAGAACGACCACTAGCGGCAGGGATTCGAGCGAAAGGCGGTCGGTACCCGTGGCAGTGGGACAAGCCGACCTCGATGAATTGCTGGCCATCCTCGAGCTGTCGCCGATCGGTGACGACGTGTTCGCGGGCCGTCACCCGCGCAAGAATCCGATTCGCACATTCGGTGGTCAGTTGATGGCGCAGGCGTTCATGGCCGCTACCCGCACCCTGGACCGTGACCTTCCGCCCACTGCGCTCTCGGCGCATTTCGTCGCCGGCGGTGACCCCAACGCCGATATCGAGTTCCATGTTGTGCGGCTGCGCGATGAGCGGCGCTTCGCCAATCGGCGGGTGGACGCCATGCAGGGGGACACCCTGCTGGCGACCACGCTGCTGTCATACCTGTCGGCCGGTAAGGGCCTGGAACACAGTTTCACCGCACCCGACGTCCCGGAGCCACAAACCCTACCGACGATCGACGAGGTTCTGGTCGGCTACGAGAAGATCGTGCCCGGATTCGTCGACGCATTGCGTCCCATCGAATGGCGTTACGCCAACGACCCGGCCTGGGTGATGCGCGATAAGGGTGAGCGCCTGGACCGCAATCGGGTGTGGCTGAAGGCCGCCGGTGATATGCCGCAGGACCAGGCGTTGCACACCGCCGCAATGATTTACTCGTCGGACACCACGGTCCTGGACTCCATCATTACCACGCACGGACTCTCATGGGGATGGGATCGTATCTTCGCAGTCACCATCAATCACTCGGTGTGGTTTCACCGCCCGGTCGACTTCTCCGAATGGGTGCTCTACTCGACCACGTCACCGGTCGCCGCGGAGTCGCGCGGCCTGGGCATGGGCCACTTCTTCGACCGGGCCGGCCGCGTTGTCGCCACCGTCGCCCAGGAGGGCATCGTCAAGCACTTCCCGGGTGCGACGAAGAAGTGACGGCCGCTACCGGGTGGGCGTCGGGTTATTCGGGAACTGTTCCGACATCGACTGGCGGAACTCCTCCGAGCACTGTTGGACTGCCCTGCGGTTTTGCCCGGCCTGCTGCATACAGTCGAAGTAGTCTCCCGCGCCGATCTGTGTGAAGAGGCTCACCCAGATGGCGATGAAGGCCAGACCCGCGATGATCGAGACGACGCCGAGGATCAGTCCCGCCATGGCCACGCCGCCGTTGTTGGCCTCGCCACTCTTGACCCGGCTGCGGGCGATGAAGCCCAGGATCACCGCAACGGTTCCCAGCAGGACGCCACCGACGACCGAGAACGAACCCATCAGAGCGATGATCGCGACGATCAGCGCGGCGACGCCCAGACCGTTCTTGGGTGCGGCCGGGTAGTAGTTGCCGTACGGCATCGGTGGGGGCGGATACCCGCCCGGGTATGGACCGCCCGGGTATGGACTGCCCGGGTA
>NZ_JAEMSG010000055.1:2087-19138 GCF_016462945.1 Mycolicibacterium sp.
GCCCGGGTACGGGCTGGGGGGACCGGAGGGGTACGGGTTATCAGTCATGGCTCGCGCTTCATCTGATGCGGTGGTTTTCAGCTGACTCCGAGGGCCTCGCCGACCGCGGTGCGGACCTCGTTGCCGGCCTTGCGGATTCCGAAGCTGGCGATGATCTCGATCATTCCCAGGATGATCAGCCAGATACCGACGACCAGTGTCAGCGTCCCGAGCGAGGAGATCGGATAGGACATCACGATGACGCCGGCGATGACGGTGATGATGCCGAGGAAGATCTGCCATCCGCGTCCCGGTGTTTCCGGATCGCTGATCGCCGACGTGGCCTCTGCGACGCCCCGGAAGATGAATCCGATTCCGATCCAGATGGCCAGCAGCAGGATTGTGTTGGTGAGGCTCTTGAAGCACAGCACCGCCAGCACCAGGGAGGCGGCACCGCTGATGAACAGCAATGCGCGGCCACCGCCGGAGATATGCAGGGTGAAGCCATGGAAGATTTGCGAGATGCCCGTCACCAGCAGGTAGGCGGAGAAGAAAATTCCGGCGATGATGATGGTCTTGGCTGGCCAGGCCAGCACCATCGCGCCGAGGATCACGGACAGGATGCCGGTGAGCAACACCGACTTCCACAGGTGCGGAACCAGGGTGCCCCCAGATGTATTAGACATGGGAGAAGTTTGACACACGCCGGTGGTCAATTCCGGCATCAGGCACTCGCTGAGGGGCCATTAGCGGCGATGCGCTGCAGGTTTGAGCTGAGCGCGCTACTGTCGCGCCAGCGGCACATCGGCAGAAAGAACGACAGAAAGAAGGGCAATCGTGTTCATAGGACATGACAATCGGACGCACTGGTGGCGAGCCGGCGCGGTATTGGTGGTTGCGGGTGCCCTGACATTGTCGGGATGCGCCAAGAGCACCGAATCCAGCTCGGGCTCCGGGGCCGGGTCGGCGACGGCGACCACGGCCGTCACGGCGCAGAAGGTCGACGATATCGCCGCGACCCTTCCGGAGGACATCCGAAACTCCGGGAAGTTGGTCGTCGGGGTCAACCTGCCCTACGCCCCCAACGAGTTCAAGGACGAAAAGGGCACGATCGTCGGTTTCGACGTCGACCTTTTGAACGCGGTCGCGGCGACCCTCGGGCTCACCACCGACTACCGGGAAGCGGATTTCGCGAAGATCATCCCGTCGATTCAGCAGGGCACCTACAACGTGGGCATGTCCTCGTTCACCGATACCAAGGAGCGGGAGAAGTCCGTCGACTTCGTCGATTATTTCTCGGCCGGCATCCTCTGGGCGCAGCGTCCGGGTTCGTCGATCGACCCCAACGACGCGTGCGGCAAAAAGGTGGCGGTCCAGGCCACCACGACAGAGGAGACCGACGAACTTCCGGCTAAGAGCAAGAAGTGCGTCGACGCCGGAAAGCCGGAGATCCAGATCGTCAAATTCGACGGCCAGGACGCCGCAACCAATGCGGTGGTCCTGGGCCAGGTCGACGCGATGTCGGCGGATTCTCCGGTGACCGCGTACGCGATCAAACAGAGCAATGGCAAGCTCGAGACGGCCGGGGAGATCTCTGAAGCGGCGCCCTATGGCTGGCCGGTGGCCAAGGACTCGCCGCTGGCGCAGTCCCTGGTGAAGGCTCTCGAGCACCTGATCGAGACTGGTGAGTACAAAACCATTGCGACCAACTGGGGTGTCGAGAATGGGATGATCGACAAGCCGGTCATCAACGGCGCCACCAGCTGAGCGGGATGACGGTCGTCCACACGTCCGCTCCGCCCCCCGTCGATGCGGTGCCGCTGCGGCACCCGTGGCGGTGGGTGGGGGCGACCGTCATCGTCGTTCTGGTCGTGCTGTTCATTTACGGCGCGGCCACCAACAAGGCCTACGGGTGGTCGACGTATGCGCAGTACCTGTTCAATGAACGGATCCTGCTCGGCGTATCGAACACACTGCAGCTGACGGTCTGTGCGATGGTAATCGGCGTCGCACTCGGCATCGTCTTGTCGGTGATGCGGCTATCGCCCAACCCGGTGCTGCAATCGGTGGCCTGGGTGTTCCTGTGGATCTTCCGCGGCACCCCGGTGTATGTGCAACTGGTGTTCTGGGGTCTGATCCCGACGATCTATCAGAACATCCAGATCGGGGTGCCGTTCGGGCCGTCGCTGTTCCATCTCAACCTGCAGAGCCTGTCGATCCCGTTCCTGCTTGCGGTGATCGGACTGGGCCTCAACGAGGCCGCCTACATGGCCGAAATCATCCGCGCCGGAATCACTTCCGTGCCGGAGGGACAGACCGAAGCCTCAAAAGCCCTGGGTATGTCGTGGGGAATGGCGATGCGCCGCACCGTACTTCCACAGGCGATGCGGGTGATCATTCCGCCCACCGGCAATGAACTGATCAGCATGCTCAAAACCACCTCGCTGGTGACCGCGGTGCCCTACTCCTTCGACCTTTACAGCATCGCCTCGCGCGAAATCGCCGCCCGCACCTTCGAACCCGTCCCGCTATTGCTGGTCGCCGCCACCTGGTATCTGATCATCACCAGCGTGCTCATGGTCGGCCAGTACTACCTGGAGAAGTACTTCTCCAGGGGGATCTCGCGGCAGTTGACCACCAAGCAACTCGATGCCCTTGCGAAGGCACAGGCCGATGCGGGTCACGAATGACGGCGATGGTGCGGGCCGAACAGGTCTGCAAGAGCTTCGGTGCGCTTCAGGTGCTCAAGGGAGTCACGTTATCGGTGGACCGCGGGCAGGTGCTCGTTCTCGTCGGGCCGTCGGGTTCCGGCAAGTCGACGTTCCTGCGGTGCATCAACCATCTGGAGACCGTCACAGCCGGCCGGCTTTATGTCGATGACGAACTGGTCGGTTACCGCGAGGCCCGCGGCAAGCTGTACGAGATGTCCCCGCGCGAGGCGGCCAAGCAGCGCCGCGATATCGGGATGGTGTTCCAGCACTTCAACCTCTTCCCGCACCGCACCGCGCTGCACAACATCATCGAATCACCCGTGCACGTCAAGGGTGTCAAGAAGGCTGAGGCGCTGAGCCGCGCACGGGAGTTGCTCGGCACGGTGGGCCTGTCCGATAAGGCCGACGCCTACCCCGCACAGCTGTCCGGTGGTCAGCAGCAACGGGTGGCGATCGCGCGGGCCCTGGCCATGGATCCCAAGCTGATGTTGTTCGACGAGCCCACCTCCGCACTGGACCCCGAACTGGTCGGCGAGGTACTGGCCGTCATGAAAAAGCTTGCCAGTGCAGGCATGACGATGATCGTGGTGACCCACGAGATGGGCTTCGCTCGCGAGGTCGCCGACGAACTGGTATTCATGGACTGCGGAGTGATCGTCGAGAGCGGGCCGCCCCGCGACGTCCTGGCCAACCCGCAGCATGAACGCACCAAGGCATTCCTGTCGAAGGTGATGTAGCTAGCCGGTACGGCTCTCAACGCGCGTTGCCGAATTGGAAGTCGTTTCAGAATCGTCACGGGGGAGTGGGGCATCCGGTTTGCGGGCGATCAGATACCAGGTGCGCATCAGGCCCTTGCCCTTGATATCGATCTCGCCGCGCTCCTCAAGCACGAATGCGTGCCGAAGTCGCTCAAAAACGTTCTGCGGAACCTGGATTCGGCCTTCGATGTCGGTGGATTCCATCCGGGAGGCGACGTTGACGGCGTCTCCCCACACATCGTAAAAGAATCGGCGCGCCCCGACCACACCGGCCACCACGGGTCCAGATGCGATACCCATCCGAAGTGGCACCGGATTGCCTCTGGGGTCGCGCAGGTCTGCGACCGCGCGGGACATGTCCAGCGCGAGGGCGGCGATCGCCTCGGCGTGATCCGGCCGCGGTGTCGGTACCCCGCTGACCACCATGTAGGAGTCGCCGGTGGTCTTGATCTTCTCGAGTCCGTGGCGATCCACCAGCCGGTCGAAGGTCGTGTAGAGCCGGTCGAGAAACCGGACCAACTCGGTGGGCGGGATCTCACTGGCGCGTTCGGTGAACCCCGCAATATCGGCGAACAGGATCGAGGCATCGTCGTAGCGGTCGGCGATCACCCCATGGGCCGGGTCCTTGAGTTTCGCGGCGACACTGGCCGGCAGGATATTGGCCAACAGGGCCTCCGAGCGGCTGTACTCCACCTCCATGGCCGCCTCGGCTCGGGTTACCTCCCGCATGGCGTACCAGACCGTGGCGAAGATCATCACGCACGCCGCCACGGTGGTCAGAACGAAGCCGGCGTTGAGTGCCCAGCGCGGCTGGATACCGGTATCGGCCGGAACCAGGAACTGCATGCCCACGCACAGGCCCGCGCCCATCGCCACCACCGTGCTCGCCAGAGCCAGATAATCGGTACCCAGCACCAGCACCGCTAATGACGCCGAGACCAGGTAGTAGAACTGGACGCCCGAATCGGTGCCGACCTGGGAGCCCACGAAGGTCAGCGAGGAATAGGCGATGACGACGAAAACCACTGCGGCGATGATGTTTCCGAACCGGTGCAGCAGGGGAATGGCAAGGAATACCGCAGCGGTAGCGAGGTTGATCAGACCGATGTGTAGAACACCGCTGCCGGTGACCGTCTGCAGGATGCCGAGGGCGGCGGTGACGAGGGCGGCGATCCAGGCGGCGACGTTGAGTACCCGTTGCGGGCGGGTGACGGAGTCGGCCCAATGCTGGTTACGCGCCGGTGGCCGGCGCTGTAGGCGCTCACAGTCTGATCGCCGGAAGGGCATTTCCGGCAGGAATCGTCCACTGCGTTTCCGCTCGGACTTCATCATGGCAGCTTAACCCCCCGGAAGTTCCGAACCCGGTTAGGGTTTTCAGCGTGACCGACCGCGAGGCCAGCCTCAGTGTGGATATCTCCGCTCCGCCCGAGCGGGTGTGGGAGTTGGTCACCGACATCACGCTCATGCCGCGCTTCAGCACCGAACTTCAGAGCATCGCATGGGCTGAGGGGTTCGCCCTACCGGAATTCGGTGCGCAGTTCCTCGGGACGAACATTCATCCGGCCATCGGCGAGTGGACGACGACGTCACAGATCATTGACTTCGAGGCGCGGCGCTCATTCGGCTGGGCAGTTGGAAACCCCGAGAACCCCGCCGCCGTCTGGCAGTTCGAACTCAGCCCCACATCAGAGGGAACCCGGCTGAGCTACACCGCCCGGATCGGCCCGGGCCCCTCGGGGGTCTCGATGTTGATCGACCGTGAACCCGAGCGTGCCGACGAGATCATTGCGCGCCGTCTGACCCAATTCAGGGCGGGCATGCAGGACACCCTGGCAGGTATCCGGGAACTGGCTGAACAGCCATCGCGCTAACCGCCCTAAATTGGCCACGTAATTCGGCGCGCCGGATTGTCAAGCTATTGCAAATGTCGATACTGTCTGCGGCATGGACGGAATCGACCTCGCGGAGCTGATCGGCTGCAACGCCCGACGCATCCGTACCGACGCCGGTGCCACCCTCGATGACGTGGCCAAAGCCGCGCGCGGCCAGGGGCTTAGCGGGTGGAGCGTGGCGCGAGTATCGGACCTCGAGCGCGGCCGGGTGTCGCCGACCCTGCCGACGTTGGTCGCGGTCTGCCTGGCGCTCGGGGATATCCGACACTCACCCATGACCCTCGCCGAGTTACTGGCCTACGACGGACCCGTCGCCATCAATTGCAGCCTGGCGGTCTCCGGTTCGGTTCTCAGTGAGTTCCTCGAGGGCGAACCGGTGCAGCTGGCGCCGCGGGCCGACTCGGGCCTGCCGGACCTCGATATCGACAAGTTCGCCGACTCCATCCAGCAGCTGGCCACATCAATGGATCAGATACCGGTGGTACTGGCCGCCGCCGGCAGCCGCATCATGTTGGGGGTGCACAGCCGGTCGGGAGAGGCTGAGCAACGAATGGCCAAAGCGCTCGGTGTGGACCTGATGACGGTTTCGGTCGCGTCGGCGTACCTCTATCGCGCGACGGCGTCGGAAGAGCGGAACCGCCGCGCGGGCACCGACGCCACCGCGCAGAAGCGCGGCCGATTCGCCCGCGAGATACAAACCGAATTGCGCTCGGTGCTCGACGGGACCGGTTGAGCTGTGAGAGTGGGCGCTCGGCTCAGGGCACCTCAGCTGTAATGGGTGCCCTCGGTGAGATTCGAACTCACACTGCACGGGTTTTGAATCCGTTTCCTCTGCCAGTTGGGATACGAGGGCGGCTCATGATGGCGGTGTCTCACGATAGTGGATGCCGCCCGGGGTTCGCCCTTGGACGTCCGCCGCGACACAATGGCACCCATGGCTGACCTCACCACCGACCCCGCCGGGCCGGCTGCGCGGCGGGTCTTGATCGCCGAGGACGAGGCGTTGATCCGGCTGGATCTGGCCGAGATGTTGCGTGATGAGGGCTACCGGGTGGTCGGTGAGGCCGGCGACGGTCAGGAGGCGGTGGATCTGGCCGAGAGCCTGCGGCCGGACCTGGTGATCATGGACGTCAAGATGCCGCGGCGCGACGGCATCGATGCGGCTGCCGAAATCGCCGCCAAGCGCATCGCGCCGGTGGTGCTGCTGACCGCGTTCAGCCAACGCGATCTGGTCGAGAAGGCCCGCGATGCCGGCGCCATGGCCTACCTGGTCAAGCCGTTCTCGATCAGCGATCTGATCCCGGCGATCGAGGTGGCCATCAGCCGGTTCAGCGAGATCACCGAACTGGAGCGTGAGGTCGCCGATCTGGGCGAGAGGCTGGAGACACGCAAGCTGGTGGAACGCGCCAAGGGACTGCTTCAGGCCAAGCACGCCATGACCGAACCCGAGGCGTTCACCTGGATGCAACGGGCCGCCATGGACCGGCGCACCAGCATGAAACACGTCGCCGAGGTGGTGTTAGAGAACCTCGACCCCCCGATCACGCGCGATTTAGCCTGATGTTGGCTATCTTTTAGCGAAAGCGTCGACGTCAGACCGGTGAGCGGGCTGCTCAGCCGATGCTGAGGTGAGAGTCACTGACCCGGAGGTACAACGTGCGCGCTCAGACGACACGCAATGCGATCGCAATCAGCTCAGCCGCCCTGATGATGCTGAGCATTGCCGGATGTAGCCAGAAAGCACCGAGCAGTGACTCGGCCAAAGGCAGCTCATCCGCGTCATCCGCCACCGCGGCTCCCACTGATTTGAAGATCGTTGAGCAGGTCCAGATTGATCAGAACGGCGCCGAGGTCAAGTCGGACGCCACCGCCGCTCCGGTGGATCCGGCCGGTGATGGCAAGGCCACGTGTGCGCCGGTGACGATCGCCATGGCGGGTGCTCTCAACGGACCCGACGCCGCACTCGGCATCAACATCAAGAACGGCGTGCAACTGGCCCTCGACAAGCACAACGCCGCCAACCCGGGCTGCCAGATCGAACTCAAGGCATTCGACACCGAGGGTGATCCGCAGAAGGCCACCGCCATCGCGCCGCAGATCGTCGGCGATGCGGCGATCATCGGACTGATCGGGCCGGCGTTCTCCGGTGAGACCAAGGCCACCGGCGGGGTGTTCGATCAGGCCGGTCTGGTGGCTGCCACGGCATCGGCCACCAACGTGACATTGTCCGAGCAGGGCTGGAAGACGTTCCTGCGCGGCCTTGCCAACGACGGAGTGCAGGGGCCGTCGGTCGCCAACTATCTGAAGAACACCCTCGGCAACAAGAAGATCTGCGTCGTCGACGACAGCACCGACTACGGAACCGGTTTGGCAAAGGCCGTCCGCGACACCCTCGGCCCGGTGGCCGACGAGGCATGCAATATCTCGGTCAAGAAGGGCGACAAGGACTTCTCGGCCGCGGTGACCCAGATCAAGGGCCAGTCGCCGGACTCGGTGTTCTACAGCGGTTACTACGCCGAGGCGGCGCCGTTCGTGCAGCAATTGCGCGACGCCGGCTTCACCGGCACGTTCGTCAGCGCCGACGGCACCAAGGACGACGAGTTCGTCAAGCAGGCAGGGGAGTCCTCCAAGGACGCGGTGCTGTCCTGCCCGTGCGGTCCGGCCTCGCCGGCATTCGCCGCCGAGTACACCGCCAAGTTCGGTCAGGCGCCCGGCACCTACAGCACGGAGGGCTATGACCTCGGCACCATCCTGGCCAAGGGCATCGACTCCGGTGCGGTCACCCGGGAGGCGCTGTTGGCCTTCGTCAAGGCCTACGACGGCGAAGGGGTAGCCCGCAAATACCAGTGGACCGACAACGGCGAACTCACCACGACGCTGATCTGGATATACAAGGTCCAGTAGCCGGGGATTAGGCGAGCTCCGAAGCCGTGCGGGCTGTAGGGTCGTCGCCGACAGGACCCACGATCCGGAGGTAGCAGATGACAAGCAGAACAGTCCGCAGCGCGATCGCGACCAGTGCGGCCGCGCTTGCGGTGTTCGGTGTGGCCGGCTGCAGCAAGCAGTCCACATCGACTGACAACGCTTCGAGCGCCACCAGCTCGGCACAGGTGGCCGAGACGAACCTCAAGATCGTCCCCCAGATGCCGGTCGATCAGAACGGTGCCGAGATCAAGCTGGCGACGGACGCCGCACCACCGGCCAACCCGGCCGGCGACGGCACCGCCACCTGCGCACCGGTCGCGATTGCGATGGCCGGTCCGCTGACCGGTGCTGATGCTCCGTTCGGTACCAATGTCAAAGACGGCGCGCAACTCGCGATCGATCAGCACAACGCCGCCAACCCCGGCTGCCAGGTGGAGCTGAAGGCCTTCGATACCGAGGGCGACCCGCAGAAGGCCACCGCTATCGCTCCGCAGATTGTTGGCGACGCCTCGATCGTCGGTCTGGTCGGCCCCACCTGGTCGGGTGAGACCAAGGCAACCGGTGCGGTCTTCGATCAGGCGGGCCTCGCTGCGCTGACCCCGTCGGCCACCAATGTGGCGCTGTCCGACCAGGGCTGGAAGACCTTCTTCCGCGGCCTGTCGAATGACGGTGTGCAGGGCCCGTCTCTGGCCAACTATCTGAAGAACGTGGTGGGCGTGAAGAAGGCCTGCGTCGTTGACGACAGTACCGATGCCGGTCTGGGTCAGGCCAATGCGGTACGCGACACCCTGGGCCCGATTGCCGACTCGGCGTGCAATATCTCGGTGAAGAAGGGCGACAAGGACTTCTCGGCCGCGGTGACCCAGATCAATGGCCAGACCCCCGATCTGGTCGTCTACGCGTCCTACTACACCGAGGCCGCCCTGCTGTTGCAGCAGCTGCGCGACGCCGGGTTCACCGGCACGTTCTCCGGTCCCGACGGTCTCAACGATCCGCAGTTCGTCAAGTCGGCCGGGCAGTCCGCCGATGGCGCGATCCTGTCCTGCCCGTGCGGTCCGGCCAGCGGTGCCTTCGCCGATGAGTACACCCAGAAGTTCGGTCAGGCTCCGGGCACCTACAGTCTTGAGGCCTATGACCTCGCCACGATTCTGCTGAAGGGCATCGACTCCGGCGCTGTCACCCGGGAGGCACTGCTCAACTACGTCCGGAACTACTCCGGCCAGGGTGTGGCCCGCATGTATCAGTGGACCCCCAACGGGGAACTCACCTCGAACATGATCTGGATCTATAAGGTTCAGTAACCGCATCGCGAGGCGCGCCCGGGACGGGCATTCCCGGGCGTGCCTTCGTCGACTACTGATCGCAAGGAGTCCCGCCGCCGCATGATCCACCAGTGCCTTGGCGATTATGCGTGCCTCGCCGGCAACATCGGTTTCAATATCGAGAACCTGCGAAACGGCTTCTGGCAGTTGACGGTCGATGGCCTGTCCTGGGGTTCCATCTATGCACTGGTCGCTGTCGGCTACACACTGGTGTTCGGGGTGCTCCGGCTGATCAACTTCGCGCACTCCGAGATCTTCATGCTGGGAATGTTCGGCGCGTATTTCTGCCTGGACAAGATTCTGGGCTTCGCCCCGAGTGGCAACGCCTACACCAAGGGCGTCGGGTTGACGGTGCTGTATCTGGGCATCGCCATGCTGTTCGCCATGCTGGTCTCCGGCACGGCGGCGCTGGGCCTGGAAGCGGTTGCCTATCGGCCCCTGCGGCGTCGTAACGCGCGGCCGCTGACATTCCTGATCACCGCTATCGGTATGTCGTTCGTGTTGCAGGAGTTCGTGCACTTCATTCTGCCGCAGATCATCACCGGCTACGGCGGCAGTAATGCGCAGCAGCCGATCATCCTGGTGCGGCCCAGGACCCAATTCCATCTCTTCGGTGCTGACGTCTCCAATGTCACGCTGGTGGTGATCGCCGCCGCATTGACGCTGGCGTTGCTGACCGACATCGCGATCAACAGAACCAAGTTGGGCCGCGGAATTCGTGCCGTTGCGCAGGATCCGACGACGGCAACCCTGATGGGCGTCTCCCGGGAGCGAACCATCATCATCACGTTCCTGATCGGCGGCCTCCTTGCCGGTGCGGCCGCCGTGCTGTTCATTCTCAAGGTTCCCCAGGGCATCCTCTATTCCGGTGGTTTCCTGTTGGGTATCAAGGCGTTCTCCGCGGCGGTGCTGGGTGGGATCGGCAATTTGCGCGGTGCGCTGTTAGGCGGACTGTTGCTGGGCGTCATGGAGAACTACGGCCAGGCATTGTTCGGCACCCAGTGGCGTGATGTGGTCGCGTTCGTTCTCCTCGTCCTGGTGCTGCTGATCCGGCCGACCGGGATCCTCGGGGAGAGCCTCGGGAAGGCGCGGGCATGAGCATCACGCGTTCACTCGCGGCCCCCGGCGACCGACTGCGCACCTGGTGGTCGGATCTGAGTCGGGTCCAGAAGTGGGGGTTCGGTGCCGTCGGCCTGGCTCTCATGGCGCTGCTGCCGATCTATACGCCGTCATTCATTGTCACCCCGGGGATCAACTTCGACGCGGTGATGGCACAGTTCGCGATGGTGGCCCTGATCGCGATCGGTCTCAATGTCGTTGTCGGACAAGCCGGTCTGCTCGATTTGGGTTATGTCGGGTTCTACGCTGTGGGCGCCTATACCTGTGCGCTGCTGACCAGTCCGGACAGTCCCTGGAACCAAGTCGGACCGAACGGCCTCCTGAATACCCACTGGGCGTGGTTGTCCTGTGTACCGTTGGCCGTCGCCTTCACGGCATTGGCCGGTCTGATTCTCGGTGTCCCGACGCTGCGTCTGCGCGGTGATTACCTGGCGATCGTCACCCTGGGGTTCGGCGAGATCATCCGATTGCTGGCTGACAATCTGTCCGACATCACCAATGGCTCACGCGGCCTCAACCAGATTGCTTTTCCCCACATCGGTGATGACCGGGTACGGGGCGGATATTTCTCCAGCGGTAACGCACTGGGCAACGCCAACTACGGGACGTGGTGGTACTGGCTGGGCCTGATTCTCATCGCCGTCGTCCTGCTGTTGGTGGGCAACCTCGAACGCAGCCGGGTCGGACGGGCCTGGGTGGCCATCCGGGAGGATGAGGATGCCGCGGAAGTGATGGGTGTCAACACGTTCCGATTTAAACTGTGGGCCTTCGTGATCGGCGCCGGTATCGGTGGACTGTCGGGCGCCCTGTATGCCGGACAGGTGCAGTACGTCGCGCCGACGAACTTCAACATCATCAACTCGATGCTGTTCCTTACCGCGGTGGTACTCGGTGGGCAGGGCAACAAACTCGGCGTGATCTTCGGGGCATTCGTCATCGTCTATCTACCGAATCGTCTGCTCGGGGTTGAGGTCGCGGGTATCAACCTCGGCGACCTGAAGTATTTGTTCTTCGGGCTGGCACTGGTGGTGCTGATGATCTTCCGCCCGCAGGGTCTGTTCCCGGTGCGACAGCAGTTGCTTGCTTACGGCCGATCGGCGCGCAGGCTGCTTGCCGGCGGTGGCAAGGCCGCGACATGACCGACGCACTGTTGGAGACCCGCGACCTCAGCGTCAGCTTCGGTGGCCTCACTGCCCTCGATGCGGTGAGCTTCTCGATCAAGCGCGGTGAGATCCTCGGGCTGATCGGGCCCAACGGTGCCGGTAAGACCACCTGCTTCAATGCGATCACCGGTGTGTACCGGCCGAGTGCGGGCACGGTGATATTCGACGGCGAACCGCTGGGCCGGATCAAGCGTCACCAGATCACTCAACGCGGGATCGCGCGGACGTTCCAGAACATCCGGCTGTGGGGGGAGATGACCGCATTGGAGAATGTGGTCGTCGGCGCCGACGCCCGGCACAAGACTTCGGTGCCGGGTGCATTGATCCGTTCACCCCGGCACCGCCGCGAGGAACACGAAGCGATTGATCGGGCCGTCGCACTGCTGGAGTTCGTCGGCATTGCCCACCGCGGCGAGGAGAAAGCCAAGAACCTGCCCTACGGCGATCAGCGCAGGCTGGAGATCGCCCGCGCGCTGGCCACTGAGCCCCAGTTGCTCTGCCTCGACGAACCGGCGGCCGGATTCAATCCCAGTGAGAAGGCCGCGCTGGTCGACCTGATTCGCGCTATCCGTGACAAGGGGTTCACGGTGTTGTTGATCGAGCACGACATGCGCCTGGTCATGGGCGTCACCGATCGCATCGTGGTGCTGGAATTCGGTCGCAAGATTGCCGATGGCCTGCCCGCTGAGATCCGCGAGGACCCGGCCGTGATCGCCGCCTATCTGGGAGTGCCCGATGAATGATGCCGCCGTACTGCTTGAGGTACGCGACGCGGTCGTGCATTACGACCGGATCGAAGCCCTCCACGGCGTATCACTGACCGTCCGCGAGGGCGAACTGGTGACACTGCTGGGCCCCAACGGGGCGGGTAAGACGACCCTGATGCGGGCACTGTCCGGGCTGCGGCCGCTGACATCGGGTTCGGTGTGGTTCGACGGCCGTGACATCACCCGGGTGAAGGGTCATCGTCGGGTTGTCGACGGTCTGGTGCAGGCACCGGAGGGCCGGGGCGTCTTTCCCGGCATGACCGTCACCGAGAACCTCGAAATGGGTTGCTACGGTCGCAAGTTCGAATCGAAGACCGCCCACGACGAGCGGCTCGATTGGGTGTTCAGCAGGTTCCCGCGGCTGGCTGAGCGACGCAAGCAGGTCGGCGGCACACTGTCCGGCGGTGAACAGCAGATGCTGGCCATCGGTCGGGCATTGATGGCCCGGCCGCGGGTGCTGCTGCTCGATGAGCCGTCGATGGGTCTGGCGCCCATGATGATCTCGCAGATCTTTTCCATCATCGCCGACATCAACGCCGCCGGCACCACGATTCTGCTCGTCGAGCAGAACGCCGCCCAGGCGTTGAGCCGGTCTGACCGGGCCTACATCCTGGAGACCGGCACCGTCACCCGCGAGGGTCCGGCCCGAGAGTTGTTGGCCGATGACGCGATTCGCGCCGCCTATCTCGGGGTCGCCTGAACCCTCTCGCTTACTTCCGAAATCGACACCAGGGTCGTGGACGACACGCGCGTCGCAGCCGTGGTGTCGATCTCGCGGGTCCAGACGGTCTTGCGCGGGTGGCGGTGCAGTAGACGGCCTACCGCGCGACGATCACCGATGACCCGTGGCCGAACAGACCCTGGTTGGCGGTGATGCCGACCTTGGCGCCCTCGACCTGGCGACCGGTGGCCTGACCCTTGAGCTGCCAGGTTAGTTCGCAGACCTGCGCGATGGCCTGGGCGGGGATGGCCTCACCGAAGCAGGCTAGCCCGCCGGAGGCGTTGACCGGGATCCGTCCGCCGATCGTGGTGGCGCCGGAGCGCAGCAACTGCTCGGCCTCGCCCTTGGCGCACAGCCCCAGGTGCTCGTACCAGTCGAGTTCCAGTGCGGTGGACAGGTCGTAGACCTCGGCCAGGCTGAGATCCTCTGGGCCCATACCGGCCTCGGCATACGCGGTGTCGAGGATGTGATCCTTGAACACCCGATCCGGTGCGGCGACGACGGCGGTGGAGTCGGTGGCGATATCGGGAAGCTCCGGCATCGACTGCGGATAGTTCGGCGTGGCGCACGACACCGCGCGCACCGACGGCACACCGGCCAGTGACCCGAGGTGTTTCTCGGCGAAGGATTTACTGGCCACGATCAGCGCGGCCGCACCGTCGGAGGTGGCGCAGATATCCAGCAGTCGCAGCGGATCAGACACCACCGGACTGGCCTGAACGTCCTCGACCGAACTCTCCTTGCGGTAGCGCGCGTTCGGGTTGGACAGTCCATGGCGGGAGTTCTTCACCTTCACCGCGGCGAAGTCCTCGGTGGTGGCACCGTAGAGATCCATCCGGCGCCGTGCCAGCAGCGCGAAGTACACGGTGTTGGTGGCACCGATCAGGTGGAAGCGCTGCCAGTCCGGATCATCGCGGCGCTCCCCGCCGACCGGGGCGAAAAACCCCTTCGGGGTGGTGTCGGCGCCGATGACCAACGCGACATCGCACATCCCGGCCAAGATCTGCGCGCGCGCCGACTGCAGAGCCTGAGACCCCGACGCGCACGCGGCGTAGCTCGACGACACCGGGATGCCGGTCCAGCCCAGCTTCTGCGCGAACGTCGCGCCGGCGACGAAACCCGGATAGCCGTTGCGGATGGTGTCCGCGCCGGCGACGAGTTGGATCTGGCGCCAGTCCATCCCGGCGTCGCGCAACGCGGCGCGGGCGGCGACGACGCCGTACTCGGTGAAGTCGCGGCCCCACTTGCCCCACGGGTGCATACCCGCGCCGAGGATGTAGACGGGCTCCGGCGGGCAGGAGCGAAGCGACCCGGGGAGTCGTTCTGTCATTAGGCAATCCTCCACGCGTAGACGGTGCGCTCGATCCCGTCGTCGTCGACGTAGAGCGGCATGGTGGTGAGTTCCATCTGCATCCCGACCTTCAAATCGGCGGCACCGGTTCCTGTGACGACCTTGCCCAGCACGATGATGCCCTCGGCTTCCAACTGCACCGCGGCGACAGCGAAGGGCTCAAATGGATCCGGCGACGGATACGGCGGGGGTGGGGCGTAGTGGTTCTCGGTATAGCTCCACAGCGTGCCGCGCCGGGACAGCGCCACCGGTTCGAGTTCATCGGCCGTACACGCCGGGTTGGGGCAGTTGTTCGCCCGGGGCGGGAAGACGTAGGTGGCGCAGCGCGGGCACTTGGCGCCCACCAGATGTGGGACACCGGAGTCGTCGGATGCCCACCATCCGTCGATCGCGGGAGTGTCTATGGTGCCTGGCACCCGGGTAGCGTAACCCGTGCCTAGAGTGAGGGCGTGAGCGAGAAGCCGACCCTGATGTTGCTGGATGGCAACTCGCTGGCGTATCGGGCCTTCTACGCGCTGCCCGCGGAGAACTTCAAGACCCGCAGCGGCCTGACCACCAACGCGGTCTACGGATTCACCGCGATGCTCATCAATCTGCTGCGCGATGAGGCACCCACCCATATCGCCGCCGCGTTCGATGTCTCCCGGCAGACCTTCCGCTCCGAACGATTCCCGGAATACAAGGCCACCCGCAGTGCGACGCCGGATGAGTTCCGCGGCCAGATCGACATCACCAAGGAGGTGCTCACCGCACTGGGCATCACTGCCCTGGCCGAACCCGGCTTCGAAGCCGACGACATCATCGCCACCCTGGCCACCCAGGCCGATGAGGCCGGCTACCGGGTGCTGGTGGTCACCGGCGATCGCGACGCACTGCAACTCGTCAACACCGATATCACGGTGCTGTATCCGATCAAGGGTGTCAGCACGCTGACGCGGTACACCCCCGACGCGGTGGTGGAGAAGTACGGGCTCACGCCTGCGCAGTACCCCGACTTCGCGGCACTGCGCGGCGATCCCAGCGATAACCTGCCCGGCATTCCGGGTGTGGGGGAGAAGACCGCCGCGAAGTGGATCGTCGAATACGGCTCACTGCAGGGCCTGGTCGACAACGTCGACACGGTGCGCGGCAAGGTGGGGGATTCGTTGCGGGAGAACCTCGCCACGGTGATGCTCAACCGCGAACTCACCCATCTGGTGCGCGATGTACCACTGGCGCAGACGCCCGACACCCTTGGGCTGCTGCCGTGGGACCGCGACAAGGTCCATCAACTCTTCGACGACCTCGAGTTCCGGGTTCTGCGTGACCGGTTGTTCGACACCCTGACCACGGCCGAATCGGAGGTCGAGGATGGCTTCGATGTGCGCGGTGGCGCCCTGGAACCCGGCACGGTGGCCGCCTGGCTGGCCGAACATGCCAGCGGCACAATGCGATCCGGGCTGGCGGTGGTCGGAACCCATGCGGCCTATGACGGTGACGCCACCGCACTAGCCATTGCGACCGCTGACGGCGACGGCGCCTATATCGACACCGCCACCCTGACTCCCGAGGATGAGGCGGCGCTGGGTGCCTGGCTGGCTGACGAGAACACGCCGAAAGCGTTGCATGAGGCTAAGGCGGCGATGCACGACCTTGCCGGGCGGGGCTGGCGGCTGGCCGGGGTGACCTCCGATATCGCACTGGCCGCCTATCTGGTGCGTCCCGGACAGCGCAGCTTCACCCTCGACGATCTCTCGGTGCGCTATCTCAAGCGTGAATTGCGCGCCGAAGCCTCTGAGCAGCAACAGCTTTCGCTCCTCGATGACGATGATGGTATCGACGAAGAGGGCGTGCAGACGCTGATCCTGCGGGCTCGCGCCGTCACCGACCTGGCCGACGCACTGGACTTTGAGCTTGCGGCGATGGAGTCATCGTCACTGCTGAGCGATATGGAACTGCCCGTTCAGGTGGTGCTGGCCGGGCTGGAATCCCGCGGTATCGCCGTGGATGTCGACAAGCTTGAGGAACTGCAGAGTGCGTTCGGTGATCAGATCCGCGACGCCGCCCAGGCCGCGTATGCGGTGATCGGCAAGGAGATCAACCTCGGTTCGCCCAAGCAGTTGCAGGTCGTGCTGTTCGACGAACTGGAGATGCCGAAGACCAAGAAGACCAAGACCGGCTACACCACCGATGCCGACGCCCTGCAGACATTGTTCGACAAGACCGCGCATCCGTTCCTCGAGCATCTGCTGGCCCACCGCGACGTCACTCGATTGAAGGTCACCGTCGACGGCCTGCTGAAGTCGACTGCCCCCGACGGCCGCATCCACACCACGTTCAACCAGACCATCGCCGCCACCGGCC
>NZ_JAEMSG010000219.1 GCF_016462945.1 Mycolicibacterium sp.
GGGGGAAGTGGTGGTGGTCGGCTCGGCGCTGGAGGTGGTGGTCGGCGTGACCGTCGATACCGTCGGCTCCCCGTTGCTTCCGGTGACCGTGACCGTCTCGGGCACCGGCGCCTCCGAGGGAGTTTCGCCGGGCTTGGTGACCCGGGTGGTGGTCGTGGTCGGTGTGCTGTCTGTACTCGTCAGGGTGATGGCGAGGCCTCCGACTGTCACCGCTGCCAATGCCGCGGCGATGCCGAAGAGCAATGGGGGTCGGCGATACCAGGGCAGCAGGGCCGAGCCGAACCCGGTCTCGGTCTCCGGCTCGATCAGCGCGGTGGGACGCGAATCGGCCGGCGGTGTGGTGTAGTCCCCACCGGTATAGGGAACCGGTTCCTCGCTGGAGCCGTCATCCTGAGACCAGGCGAGGGCTCCGGATGACTCGTTCGCGGCGTGTCCCGCCGCGACGGGGGCCAATGCGGTCGGGGCCAACCCGGTGGGCGCATCCGAAACGGTCGGGGCCAATCCGGTAGGGGCATCCGTTGCCGCACCGCGCATCGCGATCAGCGCGGCGCCGGTGGCCGCGGCCAGGGTCGGGAACGCGGTGGTGATCACCGGTACTCGCACGGCATCCGAGAGTCGTTGGCTCACAACCGGAATCGCCGCGCCCCCTCCGACTGTGGCGACCGCCGTCAGCTCAGCTGCGGAAATCGAATTGCGTTCCAGTGCATCCCCGAGCGCGTCGATGACGACGTTGATCGGCTCCTCGAGCAGACTTTCCAACTCGGCTCGGGTGACTGTGACATCGGAGCGGTAGCCGGGCAGATCCACCGGCATTACCGTGACGGTTTCCGAGGAAAGCCGTTCTTTGGCAAGGCGGCACTGCTCCCGCAATCGGGTGAGTGCGCCCAATGCGGAGGTATTGCCCGGATCGTTGAATCCCGCGCCCTGGACACGAGCCAACACCAGATCCAGTAGGGCTTGATCGACCTTGTCTCCGGAGAAGTCGGCGACTCGCAGAGTCTCCCCGATCGGGGACAAGTCTGCCCGGGCCAGGGTGATGGAGGTCCCACTGCTTCCGACATCGCAGAGCGCGATGACACCGCGCGCGGGCAGGCCGGGCTCGGCCTGCAGGGCGCTCAGTGCCGCGGTGGCGTCGGAGATGATCACCGGCGCAACACCATTGGCCGAAAGGGTGCTGGACCGCAGCGCGCCGCGCAGTGCGCCGACGGTGGCCGGCCCCCAGTGTGCGGGCGCGGCGATCACCACCCGGGCGGGCGTTATGCCGTCGTCGACGGTGCGTGCCATTCCGTCCAGAGCGGCGGCTACCAAATTGTCGCCGCGGTGCGAGGAACCATCGGCGGCGACCAGTGGCACCGGGTCGCCCACCCGCTCGACGAAGCCGCGCAGCACCACGCCGGCCTGAGTGAGGTTGGGACTGGTGAGTTCGGGATTCTGCGAGGGCACGCCCACCTCGGCCGGGCGGTCGCCCCACAACGTCAGGACCGATCGTCGCGCGACCGGTTGTCGGCCGGGACACGCCGCCACCAGGTTGGTCGTCCCAATCGACAGCCCGAGTGCGTTGCTCACGGTGCATTTCCCTTCTCCGGCAGTCGGTGACAACGCCCCGGGTTCATTGACCTGGTGGGGGTTGGTACAGCGGGGGTG
>NZ_JAEMSG010000056.1 GCF_016462945.1 Mycolicibacterium sp.
GCCCTGACGTCAGCGGCGCGAGCCGTCTTGGTGACGCCCACGACGGCAGTCCGCGCCGGACTACGGAACTCAACTCGGCTAACCCTGGCCGGAAGAGCAACCGCCGCCGTCACGTCCGCGGGCGCCGCGGCTGATTCCCGCAATGCCGCAGCTGCACGCGGCCCGGCAATGCGGGCGGCGGCGGTCGGGGCCGAGGAACTTCCAACCGAGGCGAGCGGCTGTGGAGTCGGGATCGGGCCAAGAATCGGCGGCAAACCGAAGAACCTGACCTGGCTGGCCACCCAGGTGTAGCCGATGTAGACCTGGTTGCTGATGTACAGGCCAGCCGTGGTCAGGATCCCGAGCGGATTGGCGATGATGTCCGACAGCGCGTAGACGGTATTGGCGATCAGCGGCTGGATCAGTCGGGCGTAATTGATGTCGATCTGGCCGGCGATCCCGGATCCGAGAAACGGGATGAGCCCGACAGTCCACTCCGCCCACTGCGCCACGCCCTGCGCCACGGCGCTGACCGAGTTGTAGAAGTCGCGGCCGATGCCGGCGAGCAGGATGTCCTCGATGTGGACAACCGGCACCTGGACCTCCACCCGGGCCGGCAAGGCCGCGGGAGGGGCGACCAACGCAGGGCTGAGAACAAGTGCACCGACGGTCGCAGCGGCGATCCCCGGAAGCAGCATCGAACGATTCGAAACGCTCACCATCGACTCCTCAACCTGTATTCGGGGCGTGCGTCGACGCACCCGGCAAGGATTACGTCGTTGCGTCAGCGTTCGCCGTTACGCCGCCGGCGGCTCTGGCCGCCGCACCACGGCCTGCCCTGGCGGTGCCGCGAACCTCGCTCGCGGTGCTCGCGACCGCCTCCTGTGCCACGGCGGGTACCTCAGCGGCGGCAGCGCGGGCCGTCTGGCGGACGCCGACAGCGGCGGAGTGGGCCGCACGTCCCAGCTGGCCGCGGTTCGCCCGGGCGGGTACCGGCTCCACGGCGGTGACCTCGGCCGTCACCTCGGTGGGAGCCGGCAGTTCTGCCACGACTGCGGCGGCGCGACGACTGGACGCGGTACGCGGGGTGAGCAGCGGAGCGGACGACTCACCGACCGCGGCAGCCGACAGTGCCGGCAGCCCGATGCCGAAAGCGGGGAGCAGGGTGCTGATGATGGTGGTCAGCGCCGAGATGATGTCGGTCGGGCCCTGGGACAGAGCGTCAATGACGGTCACCACCGCGGTGATGATCGGCTGGAGGGTCGTGTAGAGGGTCCCGATTCCGGCGGCGATCGCCGGATTCCAGAAGAAGAAGTCCTGTGCCACCTGCACCAAGAACCCGGCCCACCCGTTGAGGGCGTTATACAGGTCCAGGCCAAAGCTGGCCAGTTGGATGTCGTCGATGTGCACAGCCGGAATCTGGACTACCGGCTGGGCCAGAGTCATCGCGGGCGGTGCGACCAATGTCGGACCGAAGGCAACCGCTCCGACGGTCGCCAACGCCACTCCCGGCACCAGCAGCGGACGAATTGAAACGCTGACCATTTTTCCTCCTGAAGACGTTCAGTGATGGAGCAATGATGGCATCAGATCCTTGCGTTTGCAAAGACTATAAAGGTTCGATTACGCCTGTGTTGCAGCTTGAGCGCGGCTCTTGCTTTTTGCACCAATGACTCATTCGGAACTGACCGATCCCCGGGCCCAGCCAGGCCCTAGGGTCTAGGCCATGGCTTCGACTGACCGCCTCTACTTCCGGCAGCTGCTCTCCGGCCGCGACTTCGCCGCCAACGATCCCGTCGCGCAGCAGATGCGCAATTTCGCCTACCTCATCGGTGACCGGGAGACCGGCGCGGCGGTGATGGTCGACCCGGCCTACGCTGCCGACGACCTGCTCGACACCCTCGAGGCCGACGATATGACACTGTCCGGGGTCCTGGTCACTCACCATCATCCCGACCACGTCGGCGGCTCGATGATGGGCTTCGAACTCAACGGCCTGGCCGAACTCCTGGAACGGGTGAGCGTACCGGTTCACGTCAATACCCATGAGGCGCAATGGGTTTCACGGGTGACCGGTATCCCGATGAGCGATCTGACCGCACATGAACACGGTGACAAGATCAGCATCGGTGCTATCGACGTCGAGTTGCTGCACACCCCGGGCCACACCCCGGGTAGCCAGTGCTTCCTGCTCGATGGCCGCCTGGTCGCCGGTGACACGCTGTTCCTCGACGGCTGCGGCCGCACCGACTTCCCCGGTGGCGATGTCGACGAGATATTCCGCAGCCTGCAGCAGCTAGCCACGCTGCCAGGAGACCCGACGGTGTTCCCGGGCCACTGGTACTCCGCCGAGCCCAGTGCCAGCCTTGCGGACGTCAGGAAAAACAACTACGTCTACAAGGTGTCCAACCTGGAGCAGTGGCGCTCGTTGATGGGCGGCTAAGGCTCGGTAACGTCATCGACCACCAGGAAACGGTTAAGGAGAATTCATGAGTGTCAGCTATCGGCGGGACGAGTCGATCGCCGTGGTCACGATGGACGACGGCAAGGTCAACGCACTCGGACCGGACATGCTGGCCGAGATCAACAGGGCCCTCGACCAGGCTGAGGCCGACGACGCCGGCGCGGTGGTGATCGCCGGCAACAACCGGGTGTTCAGCGCCGGGTTCCAACTCAAGATATTCCAGTCCGGGGATGTGCAGGCATCCATCGACATGCTCAAGGGCGGCTTCGAGCTGTCGCACCGGCTGTTGTCGTTCCGCAAACCGGTCGTGGCGGCCATTACCGGTCATGCGATCGCGATGGGCTCGTTCCTGGCGTGCAGCACCGATCATCGAATCGCGTCCCCGGGCTACAACTTTCAGGCAAACGAGGTGGCCATCGGGATGGTGCTACCGTATCCGGCGCTGGAGGTGATGAAGCTGCGGCTCACCCGCTCGGCCTATCAGCAGGCCGTCGGTTTGGCCCGGACGTTCTTCGGCGATACCGCGCTGGCCGGCGGCTGGGTGGACGAGATCGTGATGCCGGAGGTGGTTCTCGAGCGCGCCGTGGAGTCGGCGAAAAGTTTCGCCGGCCTCGATGCCAAAGCGCACCACGCATGCAAGATGCGGGCCCGCCAGGGGGCCCTCGACTCGATCCGAGCCGGTATCGACAACATGCACACCGAGTTCGGTCTGTAGCGCACCTTTAGATGTCGCGATTTGCCGGCCGGGTGGCGATCGTCACCGGCGCCGGGGCGCCGGAGGGGATCGGTGCCGCCGTGGCCCGCCACCTGGTCGACGAAGGCGCGCGGGTGGTGTTGGGCGCGACATCGGACCGGATACATGACCGGGTGGCCGAACTCGGCGACGCTGCCGTCGGCATAGTGGGCGATCTGACCGTCGAAGGTTCCGCCGACGCGTTGGTCCGGGCGGCAGTGGATCGTTGGGGCCGGCTGGATATTCTGGTCAACAACGCTGGCATGACGTCGGTTTCGTCAGGGTGGGATACCGACGCCGACGTTGCATCACTGTCGCTTTCGGACTGGGATGCGGCGATCGCCCGCAATATGACGACCGCGTTCCTGATGTGCCGGGCGGCGGTTCCGGTGATGACCGCGGCCTCCTACGGCCGCATCGTCTCAGTCGGATCGACCACGGGCACCGTGAACGCGATGCCCGGGCAGTCGACATACACCGCCGCCAAAGCCGGTCTGGTGGGGCTCTCCCGCGCGCTGGCGCTCGAGGTGATCGGCAGCGGCGTCACGGTCAACGTGGTCGCACCGGGTTACGTGACAACCGGCTCACAACTGGAGTTCGAGGCGGCAGCGGCCGCTGGGGGGCCGATCGGCCGCAGTGGCACCCCGACCGAAATCGCTTCGTGCGTCGCATTTTTGGCTCATGAATCAGCGTCATTCGTCACCGGGGCGGTACTGGTGGCCGACGGCGGGCACGGTCTTCCGGAGACCTGGCCGCGGCCTTAAGTTCAGGAGCCCGCGAGGATCCAGGATCGGGCCTGCTCGGACTCACCGGCCGGAAAGTGTTTGACCTCCGCGGAGATGAAGTGCGACGTGATGTGCTGCGCGACATCCCCGAGCAGAGAGTCGGTGACCATCGCGATCTTCTTGACGTGCCGGTGATGATCGCGGATGAAGCGCATGTGGTTGACCAATGCCCCGAAGCTGTCCCAGCCCGGGAAGTGCGGTGCGGCGATGATGAGCCCGGCCAGGTCGCCATGCTGGGTGATCTGCGGGTCCAGCGCTCGGGCGACCTCGATGAAATCGTTTTTCTCCAGGGCGGATTCCGGACGCAGCGTGAGGATGGATGTCGCGGTGTCGAGGTGGTAACCAATCATGCATCCCATCCTGGGGCGCACCGCCGCGGCGCGGCCAGAGCCCAAGGTCACTCAGCCACCGCCGGAGTCCGGACCTAGGGCCCCGGCGCCGGGATCGTTACGGCGGTGGTCGGCGGCGGCGGCGGTGGCGTCGCGTCCTTGGGCGTTAACGCACTGCCGTTGACCCAATCACCCCATGGGATCGTCCAGTCGCCGTTCTGATTCAACGCCAACGGCGGGCCGCCGGTGAATCGGATCTCGACGACATCGCCGGGCTGGACGAAGTCAAAGAACCAACTGGCGTTCTCGCCACTGAGGTTCAGGCAGCCGTGCGAGACATTGGTATTTCCCTGCGCCCACACGGTCTCATCAAGCTGGTGAAGATAAACGCCATCCAAGCTGATCCTGGTGGCGAAACCGATCTTGCGCTTATAGCTGTCCGCGGTGCCGGGGGGAATCCCATAGGTGGTCGAGTCCATAGTCACGACCTCGGCCTTGTCGATCACGGTATAAACGCCGGGCGGTGTCCACCAGTGGAACGTCTTGCCCGCAATCAACGAGGTGCCGCCACGGCCCATCGAGGTGGGCATGGTTCGGACGAGTTTGCCGTTGTCGTAGACGCTGACCTGCTTGGTGATGTCGTTGGCGACGGCGATATGTGAGTCGCCGATGGTGAAGGTATTCTTGGCGTCGGCCTGGCCGTAGAGTCCCTCGCCAAGCTTGAGCCCAAACATGTTGAGCGCCACCGAGACCGTGGTGCCGGGCGCGTAGTAGTGCTCGGGACGCCAGTGCGCCACATAATCGTCCACCCAGAACCACGAGCCCCTCACCGGCGGACTGGTGGTGACGACCATGTTCTGCTCGGCCAGTGCCTTGTCGGTGATGACCTCATCGAAGTGAGCAGCGATCACGGTGCCGATGCCGTACTTCTGCTCCTCGTGGATGGCGAACCCGCCCTGCACCTCGAGATAGGGATGCGCGTAGTTGTAGGGCGACAGGGTGTTGAAGTTAATGGTGCGCGACAGTGGCACCCCGCTGTTGCTCTTGCTGTCGACCGTCATGGTGTAGCCGCGGGCGAAGTTCAGCCGCTGCGTCGGCTCCCATGAGGTGCCGTCGGACGAGAGTTTGCCGTCGACTGTGTTGCCCCAGTCGTCCGAGAGTGAGACGGCGGTGATCTTGCCGTCCAGGACGCTGACGGCGGGCGTGGTCAGCGGGTTGACGTCCTCGGCGCCGTCGAACGGGGCCAGGCCGACTAGCGGAGGCTGCGGGGTGGCCGGCGGCAACTGTGCCTGGGCGGTCGCAGTGACGGTCTTGCAGCCGCCCTGGCAGCCCGGGAGCCCTGCGACGTCGCTGACCAACACTGCTGCCAGCAATGTCACGAAGACGATGCTCGCAGCGCGGGCGCGGCGGGGAAAGTTCACCGTATTGCTCCAGGGCAGGTGTCGAAGGGCCAGAAGGGTCAGATGTCACCATTGACGGGGAAATCATAGACGCAAACAGCGCCCGGAACACACCTGGCCGGTTGCCCCACGGGGCGCCCGAGCACTAGTGCCAGACTGACGCCCATGACCGAACCCGGTGCGGCCCGCGTAGCGGTGTACCTCGACTTCGACAACATCGTGCTATCGCGCTACGACCAGGTGCACGGGCGAAACTCGTTTCAGCGCGATAAGGCCAAGGGCCTGGAGGCCGCCAACCTGACCCGGGCGATCGTCGACGTGGGCGCGGTCCTGGATTTCGCGTCGTCGTTCGGCACCCTGGTGCTCACCCGCGCGTACGCCGACTGGTCGGCGGTGATCAACGCCGGGTACCGCGGGCAGCTGGTGGGACGGGCAGTGGACTTGGTGCAGCTGTTCCCGGCGGCCGCCTACGGCAAGAATGCCGCTGATATCCGGCTGGCGGTGGATGCGGTGGAGGACATGTTCCGGCTCCCGGATCTGACGCACGTGGTGATCGTGGCCGGCGACTCCGACTACATCCCGCTGGCGCAGCGGTGCAAGCGACTCGGTCGCTACGTGGTGGGCATCGGGGTGGCGGGGTCCTCGAGTAAGTCGCTAGCCGCGGCCTGCGACGAGTTCGTCATCTACGACGCGCTCCCGGGCGTTCCGGCTGTCGCACCTGCTCCCGCCGAGGCCGAGACAGTCAAGGCCCGCACCCGCAAGGCCAAGCCGACCGAACCCGATGAGTCCGACGAGGCTGAGACACCCGATCCCCAGGCCGCCGCCACCGCACTGCTCAAGCGTGCCCTGCAGATCGGCCTGGAGAAGGATGACGCCGAGTGGTTGCACAACTCGGCGGTCAAGGCCCAGATGAAGCGGATGGACCCGTCGTTCTCCGAAAAGTCTTTGGGGTTCAAGTCTTTCAGCGATTTCCTGCGCTCCCGCACCGACGCGGTGGAGCTCGATGAGACCTCGACGACCCGATTGGTGAAACTGCGTTAGTGGCTGATCCCCAGCCGCCGCACCAGATCCGGCCCGCCCACTTCTGCGATGAACGCCGGGGCCGCACACACCACAAGTTGATCGCGCGCCCGGGACAGCCCGACATACAACCGTTCCCGCGAGCGCTGGAAGGCAGCCTTGTCGTTGACGACCAGAACCACGGCCCGTCGCTCAAGGCCCTTGAAGCCGAGCACGTGGCCGTAGAACACCTGCTCGGCATCCCAGAAACTGTCCCAGTAGGCCTTGTTGCCCTGCCCTTGACGCGCGATCTGTTCGGGGTGGCGGCTGCCGGTGGTCAGCAGTGCGACGTCCTCGGGTCGCCAGCCTTCGGCCAGCAGCGCCTCGATCTGATCGTCGCCGACGCCGAACGCGTCTTCGGGGGTGCAGGCCACGAAGCGGACATCGGGGCCGTTGGCGCCGAGGAAGCGCATCGGGTGGTCGACCAGGGGCTCGAAGGCCTTGGCGATCTGGCGGGTGTTGCGGATGTTCTGCTCGAGGATCAGCGGCACCAGTGGCACCGGCGGGGTGCCCTTGCGGTCGAAGACGCGCTGGCCCTCGTCGCTGAACACGTACACCCCGCCGGTGTCCGGGTCGCGCAGCGCGGCCAGGATCGGTTCCCACCAGCTGTCAGCGAAGTCCTGGGCTTCGTCGATGACGATCGAATCAAACCGGTGACCGTCGGGCAGGTTGCTTGCCAGGACCAGCATCTGCGCGGGCAGGTCGCGTTCGAAAAACTGTTCGGCGGCAGCGGTCCGCTCAGATTCGTCGGGCCCCTCGGCGGCGCCCCAGGCGATACCGAGGTCGTGGAACTCCCCGACGTACCCGGGCCGCTGGCGTCGGTTCCATCCGGAGGTGATGCGTTTAAGAAACGAGGCCAGCCCGTGGGAGTAACAGATGAGCGCAACCCGCTGGCCGGAGTTGGCCAGCCGGCGGGCCTGTTCGAGGGCCATGAAGGTCTTACCACTGCCTGCACCGCCGCGGACTTCGACGCGGGTGAGCAGTGTGATCGCATCGAGGATGATCGCCTGCTGGTCGGTGAGAATGTTGGCCGCGTCTTCGTTCTCCAACGCGCGGGCGACAACGTCGCGTTGCGGCAGGCCGCGCCCGTCCAAAGCGGTCTGGAGTTCCTCGATTCCCTTGGCACCCAGTAGCGGCAGTTCGGTCTTCTGGTTGAGGGCGATATCGCGGATGCGCCCCACCAGGGTCGGAAAGTCGTCGCGGTCGATGACCATCCAGCGCGGACAGTCCGGCAGCGCGAAGTCCTGGGAGAAAAGACTATTCGGCAGGACGACCACGTGGTTCCACCGCACCCGGCCGCGGGTCCAGCGGGGATCCTTCTCGATGAAATCCCTCAGCGCGTAGCGGGCTTGGCGCACCTGACGAACCGGGTCGATGGTCTTGACCTGACCGCTGCGCAGGTGCTGCAGCCACGTCTGGCCGTTGTGGGTGACCTCGCCGCCCTTGACCTCCACGCACACGATGCCGGCACCTTCGATGGCGACGAGAAAGTCGATCTCGTGATCCTTGAGGTGATCGGTGACCCGCTGGCCGGCGATCACGAGGTCACCGTCGCCGAGCTGCTCGGTCAGCACAGTCCAGACACGCCGCTCGGTGTCATTGGCCAAGCGAGGGTCATCAGGCAGCGTGATGGCCATTTCGACACCTCCCCTGCGCATGGCTACTCCCTGCGGTGAATCGTAAGGCCGCTGCGACCCTGTAGAGTGGTACACACGAGTCGTTTCGCCCTCGATGGCGTCATTCAGTTTCGATCCACCACACGGATTCGCTCGAACGATTTCCCTGCCCGGCCACCAATAAGTTTCCGGCCGGGCCTGACGATGAAGGAAACCCATGGAAAACAGCCTGTTCTCCCACCCCGTGGAGGCCGAGAACGCTGCCCACACCAATGAGCACACCGCCGAGCACTCCTCGGAGCCGGTCCAGAATCCGGTGTTCTCCGACAAGGACAAATAACTTTTGGCGTTGCTGCACAACGATTTTCAATCGAGTGCCAATCAAGCAGATTTACCGTGCTACGCTGGGACGGGGCGTCCGATTTAGGCGTTCTTTCGATTGAATGAAAGAAGTAAAGAATGGCACAGGGAACTGTGAAATGGTTCAACAGCGAAAAGGGCTTCGGCTTCATCGCACCCGATGGTGGGGCTGAGGACGTTTTCGTCCACTTCTCTGAAATCTCCGGAAGCGGCTACCGGTCGCTGGAGGAGAACCAGCGGGTCACCTTCGACATCGGCCAGGGTGCCAAGGGCCCCCAGGCTCTCGCGGTTCGCCCCGAGTAGCAAAAGCCAGTAACGAGGTGGGCCGGCAGGGAAACCTGCCGGCCCACTTTTTATTTGGCGGGGTAGCGAAAATGGTTCAGAGTAATCGCCTTTCGTGATCAGCGCATGTGCGCCTAGACTGCGTAGATCGGGGGCTTCCGCGCACGACCGTTGAGATTTGTGTCAACCCCGAATGATTCCGGCGGGTTCATCCGGCCGCAGATGGGAGCGTCTGATGACGCCTACACAAACTCGCGCAAGCGCCGGATGGCATCAGCCCGCCCCCGAGCACACTCCGCGACTGCGCCTTAAGCCCAGGGGCTCCCCCGCGAACGCCCCCACCGGTTTCGTCGACGGTGCCTGGTGGCCGGCCAGTAATGATCTACCCGCCGAACTCCCGGATCTGCTGGCCGTGCTCTCGGTGCGACTCGGCCCCATCAGCCATGTGACCTATCAGATGGGCGAGTGGGCCACAGCCCCGGTCAAGACCGTCATCGGCGGCCGGGTAGTCCGCCTTGCCGGCTACCGCCGCCAGCCCCGCAACACCGTCGAGGTGCTCGGTCTTGGCGGAACCAGCGTTGTACTTCTGGTGGTGCCGGCCGACACCGAGAGTGATCAGGCGCACGACACCATGATGGCCGCGGCGACACCCGAGGACTCCTCGACCACTGATGGCCTGCTGGTCGCTGCTCACCGCTGAAGCCAGGGTCCAGCCGCGTCGTTGAGCGGTAATCTACCGGCGTGACTGAACCGGCAAGCGATTCGGCAACGCGTCCTTCGGATGTGCCCGCTCTCGTCGCGGCGTTTCTGTTAATAATCGGGTTCACCTTCAGCGACGACGCCGTCGAGTTCTTCCTCGACGTGATCGGACACTCGGATTTCGCAGCCAAGGGTTGGCTGGTGTTGGCCCTGGACTGCCTCCTAGTGGCCGGCACCGGCGCCCTGAAGTGGCGCATCACAGGCGGTGACAGCAATCACACGACGTTCCTGCGGGGGCTGTTCAGCGGATGGTGGGCGGCGGGGGCAGCGCTTGTCGTCGTCGGCCATCTCGTCCTGATCGCGACCGAAGAGCAGCGAGCGAGTCTCGGGGATACCGCGTCGGTGTGGGTCAACCTGCTGGCTGCACTGGTCTTCACCGCCGCTATGACCCTGCTGCTGCTGTCGGCTCTCACTGATGGATCTGACTCACGTAGCTGGGTGATACCGCTCGTCATCGGAACCCTCGCCGTCGACATCGCTACCGAGCTGTGGGCGCCGGTGATCGACATCAACGAGAACTGCGCGAGCGACGTTTCGGCCCAATACTTCTCCGACGTGGCGAATGCTCTCGTGGTGATATTGCTGGCCCTTGGGGTCGAGATGAGCTACGTCCGCCGATCCGCCACCGCCCTTGATCCCGGCCGTCGGGTGGCACCTGTCTTCACCGTGCTCATGTTGGGCATCGGCTTGGCCCTGTCGTTGGCTATGCAGGTGTCGGCCGGTACACCGCGCTGCGGTCTCGGCGCAGTCTGGCTCCAGTACTTCTCGTTCGTCGTCTCGGTGCAGGCGGTGGCGATCGGGTTGGCGACATTGATGTGGCTCATGGTGGCTGACGCGGTCGATGACTAGTGTTCAGCTGCGCAGTGACGCCGGCGACTTCTCGAACAGATAGTGGAAGACCATCCACTCGTTGCCGTCGCGGTATCCGAAGACCTCCGAGCAGAACAGCAGGAACATCCGCCACCGCTCCAGCGCTACCGAGGCCGATGTCGGGCCGCCCTCCAGTGCCCGCAGGCACTCTTTCCTGTTGGCGTCGAGGCGTTCCAGCCACGCGTCAAGGGTGCGGGTGTACTGACGTCCGTTGACATCCCACACGTGGGTTTGTTTCAAATCGGTCGGCAGGAAGTTCTCGAACAGGTCCCGGCTGGGCATGGTGCCGCCGGCGAAGAAGTACTTACCCATCCAGTCCGTGGTTTTGAAATCGTAGGCGAAACGCCGGTTACCCAGGATCTGCACCATCATTCGGCCGTCGGGCCGCAGCCATGAGCTCACCTTCGCCAGCACCATGTCGTAGTTCTTCATGTGCTCGAGCATCTCGCAGGACACGATCACGTCGAAGCGCTCCCGGAATTCCGGATCGTCGAAGGTGCTGGCGTCGGCTTTGACGCAGGCGAAGCGGCCGTCGTGCTTGGAGTTCTTCGACGCGATGTAGTCCTGCTGGGTCGCGCTATTGGACAGGAACGTGACGTGCACGCCGTCGTAGTTCTCCAGCACGTAGCTGCCGTGGGAACCCCAGCCGCAGCCGAGATCAAGAAGTCGGATGGCCTTCTTTTCTTTGATCAGCTCGCCGAGGTTGAGTCGCTCCTCGAGGAACGTGTGCAGCATCGCGAGTTCGGCATCGGCAAGGCCGGCGGGGTCTTGCGGAAATAAGCAGCACGAGTACTTCAGATGCGGCCCCAGGACAAGGTGGAAAAAGTGGGTGGGCACCTCGTAGTGCTGAATGTTCGCATCATCCTGGTTCAGCGCTCCGGCACTGGCCCGCAACTTCTCGACGTACTTCTCCTTGAAGAAGGCCTGCTTCTCGGTGTCACCACCGCACTCGAAGGTCCGGACCCACTGTGCGCACATGAAGCGCACCAGGGCACGCATCACTGCGTCGGGCAGCAGCCCACGTTCTTTGAGGGCGAGGATGGTGTTGAAGAGACGTTCCACACGGGCGATCGTTGCACATCCAGGTAGCTGTCTTCGCGACCTGAAAACATTCGTGGCAGGTACAGGATTCGAACCTGTGTAGGCGTTAGCCGACGGATTTACAGTCCGCTCCCATTGGCCGCTCGGGCAACCTGCCTGGAAACACCTCGCCAAGAAGACCCGGCATGATGCGTCTAGCAGGGTACAACGAGGATGTACCCAAGACACAAACCGGCCGATAACCACTAGGAGGGCACCCACAGTGGCGGATTCGTCGTTCGACATCGTCAGCAAGGTCGATCGCCAGGAGGTCGACAACGCACTGAACCAGGCAGCCAAGGAGCTCAGCACCAGGTTCGACTTCCGCGGCACCGACACCACCATCGAGTGGAAGGGTGAGGAGGCCATCGAGATCGTCTCCTCCACCGAGGAGCGGGCCAAAGCCGCCGTCGACGTGTTCAAGGAGAAACTGGTCCGTCGGGACATCTCCATGAAGGCCTTCGAGGCCGGCGACCCACAGCCCTCGGGGAAGACCTACCGGGTCAGCGGCACCCTCAAGCAGGGAATCAGCAGCGAGAACGCCAAGAAGGTCACCAAGTTGATCCGCGATGAGGGCCCCAAGGGCGTCAAGGCCCAGATCCAGGGCGAGGAGATCCGGGTCAGCTCCAAGAAGCGCGACGACCTTCAAGAGGTCATCGCTCTACTCAAGGGCGCCGACCTCGAGGTAGCTCTGCAGTTCGTCAACTATCGCTGACCGCTGGCCGGCCGGCCCGCGGCCCTGCATATGGTGGAGATATGACCGTCACCCCGCATGAGGACACCCGCCCGGCCGAATCCGATGCCGGCAGCTACGACGTCGTCATCATCGGTGCCGGTATCTCCGGAATCGGTGCCGCGTACCACCTCGGCCAGCGTGACCGCACCACCCGCTACGTCGTCCTTGAGCGCCGCGACCGCATCGGCGGCACCTGGGACCTGTTCCGCTATCCAGGAGTGCGCTCGGACTCGTCGATATTCACCTTGAGCTGGCCGTGGGAACCATGGGCGGGCAGGGAGTACGTCGCCGACGGGGACGTCATCCGCGACTATATGGAGAACGCCGCCCGCAAGCACGGCATCTATCCGCACATCCGCTTCGGCACCGAGGTGACATCGGCCGACTGGGATTCCGCCACCGACACCTGGACCGTGCACGTCACCGACAACGGCCAGTCCAAGATCTACCGCAGCCGCTTCCTGTTCTTCGGCTCGGGCTACTACAACTACGACGATCCCTACACCCCGCAATTCACCGGTATCGAGAACTTCACCGGTACCGTCATCCACCCGCAGCACTGGCCGGAGGATCTGAACTACACGGGTAAGAAGATTGTCGTCATCGGCAGTGGTGCCACCGCCGTCTCAATGGTGCCGGCTCTGGCCCGCAAGGCCTCGCACGTGACCATGCTGCAGCGCTCACCGGGCTATCTGTTCGCCATGCCGCGGGTCAATCGCTTCTACAACGTTCTGCGTACAGTAATGCCAAAGAAGGCCTCCTACAACATTATTCGCACCATCGCCCTGATATTTGAGAAGGTGCTCTGGGTCCTCGCCCGTAGGTTCCCGAACGGGATACGCAAGTTCGTCCGCTGGCAGAACGTCAGTCGTCTACCGAAGGGCTATCCGGTTGACGTCGACTTCAAGCCGAGTTACAACCCGTGGGACGAGCGCATGTGCCTGGTCGCCGATGGTGACGTCTTCGAGGAGATCAGCAAGGGACGTCTTGAGGTGGTGACCGATCACATCGACCACTTCGACACCGGCGGCATCGCATGTAAGTCTGGCCGCCACCTCGGGGCCGATATCATCGTCTCCGCCACCGGATTGCAACTGCGAGCCCTCGGTGGCGTTCGGGTCTGTGTGGACGGCACGGAAATCAAGCCGCAGGAACGCTTCTCCTACAAAGCCCACATGCTCGACGACGTACCGAACCTGTTCTGGTGCATCGGCTATACCAACGCCTCATGGACGCTGCGCGCCGACATGACGGCACGTGCGACGGCGAAGTTGCTCGACTACCTGGACGCCCACGGCTACACCCATGCCTACCCGCACCTCGGCAGCGGCCCGATCGCTGAGAAGCCCACCTGGGATCTGCAGGCCGGCTACGTCCAGCGCAGCCCGAACGCACTACCCAAGTCCGGCGCCAAGCGGCCGTGGGTAGTGCGCCAGGACTTCCTCGCCGATGCCATCGACTTCCGCTTCCTCGACAAGATCGAGGAGGACATGATGTTCGGGAAGGTCCCGTCGCCTCAGCAACTAGTCGGGTAGGCAACTCGTCGGGTAAGCGTGGTTTCCAGAACACCCGGTAAACACACGCCCCCGGCATTACGTTGGACGCCATGACGTCTGATCGCCGCGAACCGCAGGTCGTCGTGCTGGGTGGCGGATCCTGGGGCACCACCGTTGCTTCCATTTGCGCCAGACGCGGGCCGACAGTGCAGTGGGTGCGCTCTTCGGAGACCGCCGAAGACATCAACGTCAACCACCGCAACTCCCAGTACCTCGGCGACGAAGTCGAGCTGCCGGAAAACCTGCGTGCCACCAATGATTTCGCCGAGGCCGCCCACTGCGCCGACGTCATCGTCATGGGCGTTCCCTCGCACGGGTTCCGCGGCGTGCTCGGCGAACTCGGGAAGGAGCTGCGCCCGTGGGTGCCGGTCGTCAGCCTGGTAAAGGGCCTCGAGCAGGGCACCAACATGCGGATGAGCCAGATCGTCGAAGAGGTGCTGCCGGGCCACCCTGCCGGGATCCTGGCTGGGCCGAACATCGCCAAGGAGGTCGCCGAGGGCTTCGCCGCTGCCGCCGTGCTGGCCATGCCTGACCGCAATCTCGCGGCAAATCTGGCAAGTATGTTCCGCACCAAGCGATTTCGGACCTACACCACCGATGACGTCGTTGGCGTCGAGATCGCCGGTGCGCTCAAGAACGTCTACGCGATCGCCGTCGGGATGGGCTATGCGATGGGCATCGGCGAGAACACCCGCGCCATGGTGATGACCCGCGCGGTACGCGAGATGTCCAAACTCGGCGAGGCCATCGGCGGCCAGCGCGACACCTTCTCCGGTCTGGCCGGCATGGGTGATCTGATCGTCACCTGCACCTCACAACGCAGCCGCAACCGCCGCGTTGGTGAGGAACTCGGCTCCGGTAAACCGATAGCCGAGATACTGGCCGGTATGAACCAGGTCGCCGAGGGCGTCAAGGCCGCCAGCGTGATCATCGAGTTCGCCGAGAAGTACGGCATCAACATGCCGATCGCCCGGGAGGTCGACGCGGTGATCAATCACGGCTCCTCCGTCGAGCAGGCCTACCAGGGTCTGATGGCCGAAAAACCCGGCCACGAGGTCGACGGGACGCGCTTCTAACCGGGCGGCATCCCCGGCAGGTAGGGGTTGCTGCCTTCCGGCCGATCCAGCATCGGGTTGACGTCGTTGATGTAGGTGCCGGCCGGGCTCACCACGAAGCCCACCTGATCGTGGCCGTTGACGCAGGCCACCGCCCCGGTTCCGTCCGCCCCGCAGCTGATCTCCCGGAAGCTCAACCGGGTGTTCGGCGGTAACGCCTTGACCTCACCGGCCGCGCTGAAGATGGGTTGGCCGGTGCTGGCGAAGGAGGGCGGCCCGACCGGGCCGGCGCTGACCAGATTCGCGCCCTCCGGCGCGCCGGGCAATACGCCACTGCATCCGTAGCCGCCGCTGGTCTTGTTGATCACGCAGGTGACGCCGGCAGGCCCGGCGAAGGCGTACCAGTTCCCGCCCATCACCGAGTAGGCGACCGGGCTTATCGGCGCATAGGCGTTGACGTTGGGAAGCGGCGGCGGCACAGGTGCCGGATCGGGATCGGCCCAGGCCACGGCCACACTGGCCACTGCAGCAACTGCAGTCCCAGCCGCACCACAAATAACCCTGAGGAACATCACAACATCGTACCGAACGAAGATCGGCAGCACCCCTGTGTTCAAAACTGCTGCGGATGCTCTAATGTAAGAGACACCTTCGTAGAACCTGAGAATCAGAAAGGCCGTTGGGCTCATGGGTCGGCTGACCAACCACGCGTTGCGCGCAGGCGCTTCCGCCATGGGCGTCGCCGCCGGTCTGATGGTGCTGGCCTCGACCTCACAAACGCCCGACGGGTTCACCCGGGCCAGCTTCGACGGCCCGCTCGACATCTTCGGCAACTCGGCTCCTGAGCCCCAGAGCGACGTACTGGCCATCGGTAGCGGAACCGGTGGCGCCAGCGAGCTCGCCGCAATCCTGAACGGCCCCCTGCCCGCTGGCAGCCCCAACTCCCCTTTCCAGGAGGCCTTCGCGGCAGGTGTTGGGCCGAATAGCCTTGAGGTCAGCGCAATTCCGTCCGCCATCGCGGCGTCGGGCGCGACCACCTCCAAGCAGGCACTCACCACTGTGCCGTACAAACCTGTCGTCGATGCTCAGGGCCGGGTGGACTGCACCGGCTCGGTGAGCTGCCTGATCGACCCCAACACCAATGTGACGACGGTGACCTACCCCGACGGCGTCGTGGCACTGGTTCAGCAGATCAACGATATGACGGTAGTTGCTTACAAGACGGTGACCGAGTCGCTCAAGAACGACCTCCAGGCGTTGCTGCCGATCCCGGCTCCTCATTACCCGCTGGCTGCCGCGGTGCCTGCCGCCGCCCAGTCGCCGGAGATGTCGGCACAGGTCATCGACCCGGGACCGTCGGCGGCGCCGGTCGCACCGGATATCAGCGCGAGCTCCATACGGCCGAGGGTCGTCGTCACGCCGTCGCCACAGGACCTCAACCCCGGGCAAAACGGCCAGTCGGTCCGGTCCGGGAGCATCACCATTCCCGCGGTGAAGCCAACCAGCCCGATTGACGTGGTCAAGGACGCCTTCAACTCTGTCGTGAATGCCGTGACCGGTCACCATTCGCCCTCCCAGACAGCGAACCCGAATGACCCGACTCCAGATCCGCCGGGCCATCGTGGCGCGCGAGCCGGCCGTCAGTAGTTAACCGCCGGCCATCTTCTCCAGCCGTGCGATCCGGTCTTGGACCGGCGGATGCGTCGAAAACATCTTGCTCATGCGCTCCCCCGATCTGAACGGGCTCGCGATCATCAGATGCGCCTGGTCCGCCAACTGTGGGCTTGGCGGCAACGGAGTCTCTTCCACACCGCCACTGATCTTGCGCAGTGCCGAGGCCAGCGCCAACGGGTCGCCGGACAGCTCAGCACCGGATTCATCGGCCTGGTACTCCCTGGAGCGTGACACCGCCATCTTGATTACTCCTGCCGCCATCGGCGCCAGCAGCGAAACCAACAGCAGCGCAAGCGGATTCGTCCCACCCTGACGACCGCTGCCCCGTCCGGCACCGGAGAACATCGCCATCTGAGCCATACCGGTAACAACCGAGGCCAGCGCGCCGGCGACACACGAAATCAGGATGTCGCGGTTGTAGACGTGGGACAGCTCGTGGCCGAGTACCGCCCGGAGTTCACGCTCGTCGAGCAGTTGCAGGATACCGGTGGTGCAGCAGACCGCGGCGTTACGCGGGTTGCGGCCAGTGGCGAACGCATTCGGGCTGGCCGTATCGCTGATGAAGAGTTGCGGCATGGGTTGGTGCGCGGCGGTGGATAGCTCGCGCACCATCGCATAGATCTCCGGCGCCTGAACCTCAGTGATCGGCTGGGCCTTCATGGCCTTCAGCGCCAGCTTGGCGCTGTTGAAGTAGACGTACACGTTCATGCCGACGGCCATCAGCACCGAGAGGTACATCACGTTGCGCCCAAAGAGCGAGCCGATGAAGACGATCAACGCTGACATTCCGACGAGTAGCGCAAACGTCTTCATCCGGTTGGCGTTGGGATGCCAGGTCATCTCAATTCCTCCTGCAAGCGGGTCTTGGGGGGAGAGTAACGCCTCGGTACAGCAAACAGCTCACCGGCGGGTTAACCATGCCTGTCAACCGTGTCTGTTGACCGTATAGTCCACCAGCGAAGCCAATGCGCGCCGTCCCGGCACATCCGGAAGCCCGGCCAACTCGGCTCGGGCCTGCGCGGCGTACTGCTGCACGGTGTCCTTCGCCGCGGAGATACCGCCGGAGGCCCGCAGTAGCGCCAAGGCCTCGGCCAGGGTCTCGTCGTCGGTTACCGGGCCGGTGAGGATCTCTCGCAGCCGGTCGGCGGCCGGGCCGGTCTCCTCCAGTGCGTAGAGCACCGGCAGGGTGTGCACACCCTCACGCAGGTCGGTCCCGGGCAGCTTGCCGGACTCGTCGGGGTCGCTTTCGATGTCGATGATGTCGTCGGAGATCTGGAATACCGTGCCGACGATCCCGCCAATGTGGCCAAGCCGCTCGATCTGATCGTCGTTCGCACCGGAGAATGTCGCGCCGAACTGGCCGGAGGCGGCGATGAGGCAGGCGGTCTTCTCGGCCACCACCTTCAGATAGTGCGAGACAGCGTCGTCGGCTTCGGCTGCGCCTTTGGTCTCACGCATCTGGCCGGTCACCAGAAGTGCGAAGGTCTCGGCGATCAGGCGTACCGCGTCGGGGCCCAGTCGGGACACCAGCCGCGAAGCTGTCGCGAACAGATAGTCGCCGGCGAGGATCGCGATGTTATTGCCCCAGCGGGCATTAGCCGACGGCGCACCGCGGCGCATCTGCGCCTCGTCCATGACGTCGTCGTGGTAAAGCGTGGCCAGGTGCACCAGTTCGATGACCGCGCCGGCGACGGTGACCTGCCAGGCGTCCGGTTCAGGACCGATCTGAGCGGACAACACGGTGAACAACGGACGGAACCGTTTGCCACCCGCCTCGAACAGGTGCAGCACGGCCTCGGTCATCAGCTCGTCGCCGCTGCGCAGTTCGGTGGAGATCATCTCCTCAATGCGGGCGACGCCATCGCGGACGGCTTCAGCGAAAGCCGGGTCGCCGAAATCCACGCCCGCCACCACAGTCGCCGGTGTCCTCACCCTGCCAACATACTGTGACGTATGCGCGCAGCATCATCTGAGGTCCGGGCCGAAGTAGTCGTGGTCGGCGCCGGCCCGTCCGGTTCCGCCGCCGCGGCGTGGGCGGCCCGCGGCGGTCACCAGGTGCTGGTTGTCGACTCGTGCGAGTTCCCCCGGGACAAGGCCTGCGGTGACGGGCTTACCCCGCGCGCGGTCGCCGAACTGCAACACCTCGGTCTGGGCGACTGGCTGGACGGCCGGATTCGCCATCATGGTCTGCGGCTGGCCGGCTTCGGCACGGAGGTGGAGGTGCCCTGGTCGAGTCCGTCATTCCCACCAATCAGCAGCGCGGTACCGCGTACCGAACTCGACGACCGCATTCGCAATGTCGCGGCGGAATCCGGTGCGTCAATGTTGTTGGGACACAAGTGCGTTGATGTTTCCCGGGATTCCGCCGG
>NZ_JAEMSG010000149.1 GCF_016462945.1 Mycolicibacterium sp.
GCCCTCTCTCGACGCCGATGCCAGCCAGTAGGTCGGCGTATCGCCGGGCCAGTTCGAGCCGTTCCCCGAACAGGGCCGTGGCGGCCGGCGGTGGCTCCGGGGCGGCGGGGTGTTTCACGTGAAACATCCCTTCGCCGCCATGGAACTACATATGTGTAACTAGGCGCTCGTCAGGCGTCCTTCATGACCACCACGCGCCGCGACGGCTCGACGCCCTCGCTCTCGCTGCGCACACCATCAACTCCGGCCACGGCGTCGTGCACGATCTTGCGCTCAAACGGCGTCATCGGGGCGAGTTCCTCCCGCTGACCGCTCGCCAGGACGCGCCGGGCGACCTTGTCGCCCAGCGCGCTCAGCTCGTCGCGCCGTCGCCGCCGCCAGCCCGCGACGTCGAGCATCAATCGGCTGCGCTCCCCGGTCCTCTGGTGAACGGCCAACCGGGTCAATTCCTGGAGCGCATCCAGGACCTCGCCGCCGCGGCCGACCAGCTTGGTCAGATCCTCTCCCCCGTCAATGCTGACGATCGCCCGGTCGCCCTCGACATCGAGATCGATGTCGCCGTCAAAGTCGAGGACGTCGAGGAGTTCTTCGAGGTAGTCGCCGGCGATCTCGCCCTCGGCGACCAACCGCTCTTCCCGGTCCTCGGGCTTTCTGGCCGGTGCCTCGGTTTCGGTTTCCTCGGTGTCAATTTCCGCGCCGTGCTGGGTATCTGTTTCGGTCATGTTCTCTCCCTCTCTGACCGGACCGCGGTCCGGTTCAACGTTTGCGCTTCTTGGGCCGCGCACCCGGGCGCGGCGTTCGGTCCGTTGCGGCGGCGCCATTGGTCTCCGGCTCGGGTCCGGCAGCACCTTCCGGTTCAACCGCGGCGTCCTCCGCGGCCTCGGCAGCCGGGGCGTCTGCTGCAGGATTCTTGCGGGCCTTCGTTGGCCTCACCCCCGGCGCCGGCGCGTTGGCTGACCGCCTCGCCAAGGACTCTTCCTTCTTGGCTTCCTCTTCCTTCTCGATCTTGCCGAAGACGAGGTGCTGCTGTCCAAAAGTCCAGATGTTGTTGGCCACCCAGTAGATGATGATTGCGATCGGAAGGAACGGCCCGCCCACCACGACACCGAGCGGGAACACATAAAGCGCGAGCTTGTTCATCAATGCGGTCTGGGGATTAGCCGCCGCTTCCGCGCTCTGCCGTGCGATCGAGGCTCGGCTGTTGAAGTACGTCGCGATGCCGGCCAGGATCATCAGCGGAATCGAGACGGCGGCCACCGCCGGGCGGCTGAAGACCGTGAATGCCTCCAGACCATGCTGCTGGGTGATCGAGGCTCCAATCGGTGCGCCGAACAGGTGCGCGTCGAGAAAGTGGCCGACGTCGGTCGCGCTGAAGAAATAGTTGCCCAGGGCCCGGTTCTCGTCCACCGAAAGTCCCAGCCGGCCAATACCGGTCTGGGTCCGGTTGAACGACATCAGCACGTGGTACAGACCAAGAAAAACCGGGATCTGCGCGAGCACGGGCAGGCAACCCAGGATCGGATTGAAGCCGTGCTCGCGCTGCAGTTTCTGCATCTCGAGCGCCATGCGTTGGCGGTCCTTGCCGTACTTCTTCTGAAGCGCCTTGATCTGGGGTTGAAGCTCCTGCATCTGCCGGGTAGTGCGGATCTGCCGGACGAACGGCTTGTACAGCAGCGCGCGCAGGGTGAAAACGAGGAACATCACCGACAGCGCCCACGCGAAGAAGTTGTTCGGGCCAAGGATGATCGCGAAGAGCCGGTACCAGAGCCACATGATCCCCGACACCGGGTAGTAGATGAGGTCGAGGCTGAACCAGTTAAACATTCGCGCTCCTGAGCTGCGGTTCTGCGCCTTCGCCGGAATTGGCGCACTGGTCGGGTACCGGGTCCCATCCGCCGGTATGCCACGGGCCGCACTTCCCCAGTCGGCGCAGGGCCAGCCAGCCACCCCGTAACAGGCCGAACTCGGTGATGGCTTCCACCGCGTACTGACTGCAGGTCGGCATGAACCGGCAGCACGGCAAGCGCAACGGCGAAATCATGTGGCGGTAGATTTCGATCAACGAAATCAGCATGCGGGCCGGCCGGCTAAGGACCCGCGCCGCCGCCGGACTTGTCACCGTCATCGGTTTCGCTCCATCAGGTAGTGGGCCCGGCGAACGCCTGCCCGCAGTTGCTCTTCTAATCGCAACGCCGTTGCGTTCCGGCTACTCGGCAGGGCACGGATGACGATGCGGTCGGTCGGATCCAGCTCGGACAGGACCATCCGCGCCGCGTGGCGAAGTCGCCTCGCCACCCGGTGGCGTTCGACCGACCCGCCGACCGACTTGGTGACGATCAATCCGATTTGTGCCACGCCGTCGGCCGGCACCCCGTCATGCCGGGCGTGCACGACAAGATCCGATTGGGCCACCCGCACTCCGTTCCGCACGGCGAGGCTGAAGTCCGTAGACCGTCTCATCCGGTTTCCGGCCGGGAGCACTGCGCGAGACCTGGGCGTCAGGCAGTCAGAGAACCGCGGCCTTTGCGGCGGCGGGAGGAAACGATGGCCCGGCCTGCACGGGTGCGCATGCGCAACCGAAAACCGTGAACCCTGGCCCGACGCCGATTGTTCGGCTGGAAGGTCCGCTTGCCCTTGGCCACGGCTAACTCTCCTCGTCATGTGCGGCGCTTCCGACCCGGGGGATCATGCGGATTGCACACCTCCGGGCAGCAAAAACGCCCCTCGTTCAAGCTCCACTCGTACCGGCGCGGTCCCGGAGACCGGTCGCTGCCGTGCCGCCTTTGAATGGGCGACCCCCTGAGGGTACTGAGGTCGCTTCCGCGGGTCAAACCACGGTGACCCGGCGCGGCAATTGGCGACCCAGCCGACATAAGTTCACGGGTTGGCACCCGGCGGGAAACCTGTTAGTTTCTCGCACAGCGGGCAACCCGGATATGAGCAATTGCCGGATTGTCTACCGCCGAACAACTATCGCCAATATGCTGCGACGAGGAGTTCTCTCGGCCCTGTGCACACCTGTGGATAACCATGTGGACAGCTACGGGTCGGGGTTCTGATGAGTGGCACCGAGACTGTGAGCAGGGGGATCTGTCGTTGGTCGATGACCCCGGTTCCGATTTCGCCTCGGTGTGGAGTTCGGTGGTATCCGAACTCAACGGTGACCCCGCTGGCCAGGGTGTTTCTCTGTTGGACCCCCCACTCACCCCACAGCAGCGTGCCTGGCTGCAGCTCGTCCGGCCGCTGACGATCGCCGAGGGCTTCGCCCTGCTGTCTGTTCCGAGCCCCTTCGTCCAAAACGAAATCGAACGCCACCTGCGGACCCCGATCGTCGATGCGCTGAGCCGTCGGCTCGGTCAGCGGGTGGAATTGGGTGTACGAATCGAGCCCTCGAACGGCGCCGGCGCACTCGCGGTTCAGGGTGCCGAGTCAGCTTCGGAAGAATCCGAACTCGACGAGGTTGATGAGGACCGCGAGGCCCTGGCCAGCGCTCATGAAAGTTGGCCCGGTTACTTCATCGAGCGCCCGCGCTCAGATCCTGCCGACGAGTCAGCCGATAGCAGCCTGAACCGCCGGTACACCTTTGACACTTTCATCATCGGCGCCTCCAACCGGTTTGCCCACGCCGCCGCCCTGGCCATCGCCGAGGCACCGGCGCGGGCATACAACCCCCTATTCATCTGGGGCGAGTCGGGCCTGGGAAAAACTCACCTACTGCATGCGGCGGGCAACTACGCACAACGTCTCTTTCCCGGTATGCGGGTCAAGTACGTCTCCACCGAAGAATTCACCAACGACTTCATCAACTCGCTGCGGGATGACCGCCGCGTAGCGTTCAAACGCAGCTATCGAGACACCGACGTGCTTTTGGTAGACGATATTCAGTTCATCGAAGGCAAGGAGGGTATCCAGGAGGAGTTTTTCCACACCTTCAACACCCTCCACAACGCCAACAAACAAATCGTCATCTCCTCCGACCGGCCACCCAAGCAGCTTGCGACGCTCGAAGACCGGCTACGCACCCGCTTCGAATGGGGGTTGATCACCGATGTGCAGCCACCCGAACTCGAGACCCGTATTGCCATTCTGCGCAAGAAAGCTCAGATGGAACGACTTGACGTGCCCGATGACGTACTCGAGCTCATTGCCAGTGCAATCGAGCGGAACATTCGAGAGCTTGAAGGAGCGCTGATCCGGGTAACCGCCTTCGCTTCGCTCAACAAAACACCCATCACGTCAGCTCTTGCGGAGATCGTCTTGCGGGACCTGGTGGCCGACGCCGGCACAATCCAGATCAACTCCTCGGTGATCATGGCGGCTACCGCGGAGTATTTCGATACCACAGTCGAAGAACTTCGCGGCCCCGGAAAGACGCGGGCGCTGGCCCAATCCCGCCAGATCGCCATGTATCTGTGCCGTGAACTCACCGACCTCTCACTGCCTAAGATCGGCCAGGCTTTCGGCCGCGACCACACCACGGTGATGTACGCGCAACGCAAGATCCTCAACGAGATAGGCGACCGACGCGAGGTCTTCGATCACGTCAAGGAACTCACGACGAGAATCCGTCAGCGGTCCAAGCGCTGACTTATGTCGGCACCGGTGGTCCAAGCACAGCCGCCAGCTGAAAAAAACTTTGGTCGCATGCGCATCAGACGTCACAGGACGAGGCTGTGCACAACTTGTGAACAGACACCGGGATACCCCGGGCGCCCCGTCGGATCAGCAGAGACAACCAGCGGTAGTGCACACCCGGTGGTCGAAAACCCGCGCTGCATCCACAACCCATCCCCACCCCGATACCGTGCCCCAGCAGGCCGACGACAGCATGGCAAACAGATTCAACAGGCCCTATTACTACTACTGTTTCCTCACTATTGATTTCCCATTAAAAGACAACCCCTGGGGAAACCCTGCTCACACACCGGCCGACGACGCGCGGACTCCGTTGTGACACCTGACGATTCGCTTTCAAGATGGCCCACGACGCTCTACGGTTGTTCATCAGACGGCAATACTCGGCGGCCGTCTTCGGCGCGATGAAGGGACACCATTCACGTGGCAACCACCGTGGTTGACTCCGACCTGAAGTTTCGTCTGGCGCGCGACGATTTCGCCGATGCGGTTGCCTGGGTGGCACGCATCCTGCCTACGAAGCAACCTTCGCGTCCCATCTTGGCGGGAGTTCTCATCACCGGTTCGGACGACGGGCTGGCGATCACCGGGTTCGACTCGGATGTCTCTGCCGAGGTCCAGGTGTCGGCCGAAATCGCCT
>NZ_JAEMSG010000150.1 GCF_016462945.1 Mycolicibacterium sp.
GATGGTGGTCGCGCTGGAGGTACGTGGCCCCGGGTCGACTATCGACAGCTCGCCGAACATGTCCGACGGCCCCATGATCGTGAGGAGGTTTTCCCGACCGTCGGAGGACCGGCGGCCGATCTTCACCTTGCCGGAGATGATGATGTAGAGCCGGTCGCCCGGCTCGCCTTCAGCGAATACCGTGTGGCCGCGCGGAAAGTCCGCTGGCTGAAGTTGCTTGGTCAGCGCTGCTACAGCGCTGGGATCGACCCCCTGGAAGATTCCGGCCCTGGCCAGGATCTCGTCCACGTTGCCTTCCTTAGCTCATCGGTGTCTTCGAGCACACGTACCAGCCCGGCCGGTAGCCGGCTCAGAGTTGGTCGTTTTGGAGAAGCTCTCACGCTACACACGATTGGCGAGTCCCGTTGGCTGAAACAGTCGATTGGGTCGGGTCGGCAAACCCGGTTCGTCGCCCAGCAGGCGGAGGCCCGGTTCGATCAGGGTGGCGAAGTCGGACAGGAGCGGCACCGGAAGCGCCTCAGCGCCCTCCCCGGCGGTCCGGGCGGCGTGCTCGATCCGCGCGACGATTTCGCCCGCCCCCAGAGGATCGTCATGCATGACGCTCTCGAGCCGCTGCAGCCCATACGCCGAAAGCATCAGGAGTCCGGGGAAACACGCGGCTACGAACCAGGACATAGCGGGGAAGTTAACCGTGGGGAGGTCTCATCGGGATCACGAATTGCCACCGGTCTGTCGGCGGTCGGTCAGAACCCCTCAGTACCCTAACTTCCGTGACGGCGGGGTCGGCGAAAAAAACGGGGACTAAGCGCCCAGCGACGAGTAACGCGAAATGGGATGGCGAAACTCATCTCGGCCTGGTTCGACGTGCGCGCCGAATGAACCGATCGCTGGCGATTGCTTTTCCCGACGTCTATTGCGAACTGGACTTCACTACTCCGCTGGAGTTGGCGGTTGCAACGATTCTATCGGCCCAGTGCACCGATAAACGGGTCAATCTGACGACTCCCGCGCTATTCGCGCGATATCGCACACCACGGGACTATGCCGAGGCGAACCGCTCCGAACTCGAGGAGCTCATCAGGTCGACCGGCTTCTATCGAAACAAGGCCAACTCACTAATCGGCCTCGGTACCCGACTTGTCGAGCAGTTCGATGGTGAAGTCCCTGCCACCCTCGACGAATTGGTGACACTGCCCGGCGTGGGACGCAAGACCGCCAACGTGATCCTTGGCAACGCATTCGCCGTCCCGGGCATCACTGTCGATACCCACTTCGGTCGGCTGGTCCGCCGATGGCGGTGGACTGAGGAGACCGACCCGGTCAAGGTTGAACATGCGGTCGGCGATCTGATCGAGCGCAGCGGCTGGACGCTACTGAGCCATCGCGTCATCTTCCACGGTCGACGGGTTTGTCACGCCCGCAAACCTGCCTGCGGGGTCTGCGTACTGGCCAGGGATTGCCCGTCGTTCGGGGAGGGACCCACCGAGCCACTGCTGGCCGCCCCACTTGTCACCGGTCCAGAGACCGAACATCTTCTCGCACTGGCCGAGCTGTAAAGCTGATGAGCACTTCCACCCGCTGGACGTTGGCGGTGCTCGCCGTGATTGCGGCACTCGTGGTTGCACTTTCCCTTCAGCTCACCGATGACCCGGCACAGCCAACCGACGGGTCCTCGCCTCAGACCGAACGCAACCACCGTGACATAGACACCCCCGAGGCGCTCACGGGGCCGCGACAGCGGGCCGATTTGCCGCCGTGCCCCGCTGACGGCAGTGGCGCGGGTCCGACGAAACTGCGCGGCATCATCGTCGGTTGCGCCGCCGACGGCTCCGAAGTCGAGGTGGCCCGTGCGTTGGCCGGCCGCACCGTGGTGCTCAACCTGTGGGCCTACTGGTGTGCACCGTGTGCCGACGAACTGCCTGCGCTGGCGCAGTACCAGCGCCGGGTAGGTGACGCGGTGACTGTCGTGACGGTGCACCAGGACGAGAATGAGATGGCGGCCCTGCTGCGGATGGCCGAACTGGGTGTCCGCCTGCCCGTGCTGCAGGACGGCCGGCGCAGCATCGCCGCCGCCCTGGGAGTCCCTAACGTGATGCCTGCAACGGTGGTACTGCGGCGGGACGGTAGCGTTGCCGAGATCCTTCCGCGGGCGTTCACCAACGTCGACGAGATTGCCGCTGCGGTCGATTCTGCGCTTCGATGAGATCTGGGCCGCGCGAGGCCTGGCGATGTGACACCTAACGACGGGAGGGGCGGGTGAACGCCGATGCCGCACTCCGCCCGGCAGCAGGGGCGCCCTGGCTGGCACCCCTGCTCGACAACATCGATCAGGTGCCGGACGCCTACCGTCGTCGGGTGCCGCCCGAAGTGCTCACCGCACTGACCGGCGCGCGAGGCATGGCGCAGGCAGCACGGTCTGATCGGGACGCCGCGGTACTCGTGCTGTTCTCCGGTCCGCACGTCGAGCGCCCGCCCGGGCAGGTTCCCGCCGACGCCGACCTGTTGCTCACCGTGCGTGCCAGCACCCTGCGCCACCATGCCGGGCAGGCCGCCTTCCCCGGTGGCGCAGCGGACCCGGGGGACGCCGGTCCGGTGGCGACCGCGTTGCGGGAGGCGCGTGAGGAGACTGGTATTGACCCCGGGCGGCTGCATCCGCTGGCGACACTCGAGCGAATGTTCATCCCGCCGTCGGGTTTCCACGTTGTGCCGGTGTTGGCCTACTCCCCGGATCCCGGGCCTGTCGCGGTCGTTGACGAGGCGGAGACCGCTATCGTTGCGCGGGTTCCCCTTCCTGCCTTCATCAACCCGCGGAACCGGCTGATGGTGTGCCGCTCCGGCGGTGAACACCGTTATGCCGGTCCGGCCTTCATGCTCAATGAGATGCTGGTATGGGGATTCACCGGGCACGTAATCTCGGCAATGCTTGATGTGGCCGGATGGGCACAACCGTGGAACACCGAGGACGTTCGAGAGTTGGACGAGGCGATGGCGCTCGTGGCAGATGATCGCGACGGCGCCACGGCGTTTGTCGCCGATTGCAGTGAGGAACCGCTGTGACCAGTTCACAATGGCTGGATATCGCCGTGATTGCCGTGGCGCTCATCGCGGCGATCTCGGGTTGGCGGTCCGGTGCACTGGGATCGCTGATGTCATTCGTGGGTGTGGTCCTCGGCGCCATCGCCGGTGTGATGCTGGCACCGCATGTCATCAGCCATATTCACTCGCCGCGCGGGAAACTGTTCGCCGCGCTGCTCTTGATCCTGGCACTGGTGGTGATCGGCGAGGTTGCCGGCGTTGTCCTGGGCCGCGCGGTGCGCGGTTCGATCCGAAGTGGTCCGGTTCGGGTGGTCGACTCGATCATCGGCGTGGCCCTGCAACTGGTCGTCGTTGTCGTCGCCGCATGGTTGCTGGGCAGCCCGCTCACATCCTCTGGTCAGGTCGGTCTGGCATCCGCCGTCCGCGGCTCCAAGATGATCTCGGAGGTGGACAAGTACGCACCGGAGTGGCTGCGGACGGTCCCGAAGCGGATGTCGGCGCTGTTGAGCACCTCCGGGTTACCGAACGCACTGGAGCCCCTAGGTCCGGCCCCGGCTCAGAATGTCGAACCGCCGGACGCCACACTGGCCGACAGCCTGGTGGTGGCCCGCACCCGGCCCAGTGTCGTCAAGATCCGCGGCGTCGCTCAGTCCTGCCAAAAAGTACTGGAGGGAACAGGGTTCGTGATCGCGCCCAACCGGGTGATGTCGAATGCGCACGTGGTCGCAGGCTCGGACAGCGTTACCGTCGAGGCTGAGGGTAAGAAATACGATGCGACCGTCGTCTCCTACGACCCCGACGCCGACATTTCCATTCTCGACGTTCCGAACCTACCCCAGCAGCCACTGGTATTCGCCGATCAGCCTGCCAAGTCCGGTACCGACGCGGTGGTGCTCGGCTATCCCGGCGGCGGCGACTTCGTGGCCACCCCGGCTCGGGTCCGCGAGATCATCGAACTGAATGGACCCGACATCTATAAGAGCACCACGGTCAACCGCGAGGTCTACACGATCAGAGGGGTTGTTCGCCAAGGGAATTCGGGCGGACCGATGATCAATCGAGCCGGTCAGGTGATCGGCGTCGTGTTCGGCGCGGCGGTTGACGATAACGACACAGGTTTTGTCATGACAACCAACGAGGTGTCGCGCCAACTGGCCAAGATCGGTAACACCGCGAAGGTCCCCACCGGGGCCTGCGTCAACGCCTGAGTGGTTTCACAGCGATCCCAGGAAGCGCTGCAGCTCTTCGTTGACCTCGATTGGCGCCTCCTCGTGGGCGTAGTGGCCGACGCCGGGCACACCAACGAACCTTCCGCGTATTGCGTAATGCCGACTCCGTTCGACGGGATCGGCCAGCACGTACGGGTCGACGTTGCCGCGCAGGTGCAATAGCGGGATGTCGAGCTGGCGGTTCATCAGGTTCATGAACCGTCTTCCTTCGCCGCGGAACTGGCTGCGAACCGCCCAGCGTTGATATTCCAGCGCTGAATGCGCTGCTGATGGAATTTGGATCGCCTGGCGCAGGTGTGCGATGGTTTCGGAAAAGTCTTCTGACACAGCCCATTTTCCCGATGAACGGCTGCACACCAAGGCTTCTAGCGCTGCACCGTTGTGGCGGGTGAGCGCATGCTCCGGCCACAGCGGGACCTGATAACGCAACAGGCTGGGCAATAGTGCACGGCCCTCACCGCTTCGGCTGAATACCGACGCCCGCAATGCCGCGGGGTGCGGTGAACTGACCAGAGCGATGGCCCGCACCATCCGGGAGTGCAGCACCGCGGTGGCCCAGCAGACCAGCCCGCCGTCAGCATGGCCTACCAGAGTCGCCGATGTGTGGCCCAGCGCGCGTACCAAGCCGGCGGTATCCCCGGCCAGTGTCCAACCGTCATAGCCCCGGGGAGGTTTGTCACTGCCGCCGTACCCCCGAAGGTCGACCGCCACCACTCGGGCTCCGGTCAGTCCGCGTAACTGATGTCGCCACGACCACCAGAACGAACCGAAACCGTGCAGCAGTATCACCAGTGGCCGGGTGGTCACCGGAGTTTCGTCGTCGGAGTCGGGCAGGGCCTCGACGCACTGGAAACGGATTCCGTTGGCGTGGACGTTGTGGTGGCGCCAAGGCCCCGCGATGCGGGTTACCGATGGATCGGGCTGGGCCATCACCAACCCGACGGGTCGGCGGGGGCCGGCTCCGCCGTGGTGATACGCGCGGGGGATGCCGCGGGGGATGCTG
>NZ_JAEMSG010000220.1 GCF_016462945.1 Mycolicibacterium sp.
GCGCTTCCCTGACACGGAAGAGGTCACTGGTTCAATCCCAGTATCGCGCACCAGTGTAGTACCTGCTCAGACTGTGTTTTATCAGAGAACATCGAAGCGCGTGAACTACACGTGAACTGATGGCGCAAACCGCTCGTTCTGCCTCTCTCCGGCCAGCCGATCGAGTTCTGTCAAACCGTACTGGATCAACTCCAACCGTTGGTGGATGCGGCGATCACCAAAGCCGCCGCGTAAGGCCCCGCGATGGGTTAGATCCGTGGGGCACGCCCCGGACGGCCGGCATCAATTCTTCTCAAGGCCAGCATGACCCCAGTGCCGGACATCCCCACCATCTCACCGATCGTGCGGTATGTGTACCCCAACGTTCGAAGCCGTGAAATCAACAGGTCGCGGTTCTCGGAGCGCGGGGACGGAGTCCAAGTCCTCCTAAATGTCGGCTTGTGTTGTTGCTCCCTCACCGAATCCCTTTCTCAGAACACGCTTGTCGTGATTATCCCAGCGCGCGTGGCCACGGATCTGCATCCGCCGCGAAGGGCGCGTCGAGTAACCGCTTGATGGTGTGCGATGTCATTCGGAGGGGGATTCCCGACCCTTCGGGCCCGGCCCGCGACGCGGGCTGGAAGTTTCGACCCGCATTGGGGTTCGCCGCTACTCCTCGGCCAACACGCGGTAGACCGTGGCGCGGCTGACTCCCAACGCTGCTGCGATGGTTGCGACTGGCTCACCGGCTGCTTGCATCCGCCGCGCGAGCGCGGCCTTGGACTGGTCGAGTGCTTTTGGCCGACCGATGGATTGTCCGCGCGCACGTCGAGCTTCGCGCGCGGCGGTGCGTCGTTCCCGACCGAGCTCAAGCTCGAGTTCGGCCAGGCTCGCCAGCACGCCTGCAACCATTCGCCCTGTGGCGTTGGATGTGTCGATGCCTTCGCGCAGTGAGCGCAGCACGATGTCATGCGCGCCGAGCTCGCGGATCGTGGTCATGACTTCGGCAGCGTTGCGGCCCAGGCGGTCGATACCGACGACGACGATGGCGTCGCCGGGGCGCGCGTAGTCCAGGAGCGCGGCAAGGCCGGGACGCTGCTCGCGGGTCGATGTTCCCGACAGTTTGTCGGTGTAGACCCGGTCGCTGCTAACACCGGCGGCGGTGAGTGCGTCAAGCTGTTGGTCGAGGGACTGGTGTCCGGTGCTCACGCGTGCGTAGCCCAGTTGGACTCCGGTGGCGGTTGTGGTGATTGCACTCATACGTCGATTATGTCGCAGAAGTCTCATAAGTGCTAGTTCTGCGAGATTAGTTTTGAATCAACTTTTGAAACATGCTGAACTGGGCTTCTGTGTGCCACCGCACTACTCGGCGACCTCTGTCCGAAACTAAAGATTTGCGACAGGTCGCAAGATCGCGATGAGAAGCCCCAGGGATCACACCGCGCCGTTTTGGCCGTTGGTTCCGTTGGTGCCGCCGGGGGTGCCGGCTGCTCCGCCGCTACCGCCGAGGCCGGTTGTGCCGCCGTTGCCGCCGTTGCCGCCGTTGCCGCCGTTAGTGCCGGGGGTGGCAGTGGCCGGGGAGATGCTCAACCCGCCGATGGTGGCGGCGTAGACGGTGGCGGTGTTACCGCTGCCCACGACGTACACCCCGAG
>NZ_JAEMSG010000057.1 GCF_016462945.1 Mycolicibacterium sp.
GGCGGTGGCGCTGCTGGTGGCCTCCCATGAGAACCACCCCGGCACCAACGCTGCCGAGCGCGAACTCGACACCGGCGGCCTCAGCGGCGGCAGACCCGAAGTCGGCGGTCGGGCGATTGGACCAGGCACCGACCGGCAGGTCGAAGATCACCGCGGCAGGCACGATCGGCACCGTGCCGCCGGTCATCTGCACACCCCGGCCGCGCTCTTCGAGCCAGACCATGACGCCGTCGGCGGCAGCCAGGCCGAACGCACTGCCGCCGGACAAGACGATGGCGTCAACGTGGCGGACGCTATTGGACACCTCAAGCAACTCGGTCTCCCGACTGCCGGGCGCACCGCCGCGGACGTCCACTGCACCGACGGTTCCAGGTGGCGCGACGATGACAGTTGTTCCGCACGCCCATCCGGTGCCCGCCGATGACGTGTCCCCCACCGTCGCGTCGGGATCACAGCGCTGATGGTGGCCGACCCCGATACCGGCCACATCGGTGATGGATCCGGGTCCGGCGGTCATCGGATGGGCTTGCCCATGAGACCGAGGACCAGGTACTCCTGCAGCACGGTCAGCCACTGGTAGACCTCAAGTTGGGTGGCCATCGGGTGATCGGCCGGCAGCCGGTCCGGCACGTCCGGACCGATCTCGAGCATGGTGCCCAACGCCAGCCGGATGTCGTTGACCGCCGCGATCCACGCGTTCGCATCAGCCTCGGTGAGCTCGAGTGGACCGCCGCCGTCGGGCAGGGTGTCCAGAAGTCGTTGCGCCGCAGTGATTTTGGCATCGATGATCTCAGGCTCGTGCAGGCTTCGCAAGACACTGTTGGAGTCATCGCGATCTTCGAGTCCGGGTTGGCCATCCTTGACGAAGTCAGGTAGCAGGCGGCGCATGGTGACATCACCGGGGGGTTCCGGATTACCGGTCCGGATACCGGTGATCTGCTCAAGCGGGTCCGACGGGGTGGCCGATTGACGGTCGCCGAGCATCTCCTGGATGGAGGTTGCCATGTTTTTCAGCAACGCCACCTCATGCGGTTCCAGTGCGGAGACGAACCGGGCGCCTTCAGTACCCTGCACTCGCCTCCACTTGCGCACGACTCAGCGGTCCTGCTGCATGGTGGCCCACAGGCCGGCGGCGTGCAGTTTGGAAACGTCGACCTCCATGGCCTCCCGGCTGCCCGCGCTCACCACCGCCTTGCCTTCATGGTGAACCTGCAGCATGAGCTTGGTGGCGTGCGGTTCGGTGTAGCCGAAGAGCTTCTGGAACACGTAGGTCACGTAGTTCATCAGGTTGACCGGGTCGTCCCACACCAGGGTGATCCATGGGGCATCGGTGGCCTCGAGCTCATCGGTCTGGCGGACCGCGGTAGTGCCCGGGCGGGTCGGTGCTGATGGGGCGCCCATGGGACAAGGATAGCCAGCCGCTGGCATAACCCACTCCCGCTCACCCGAGCCGTTACCGTTGCCCTGTGACGGCGGCGCTGTTGACCGATAAATACGAGCTGACCATGGTGTCGGCGGCGCTTCGGGACGGTACCGCCGGTCGGCGAACCACCTTCGAGTTGTTCGCCCGTCGCTTACCCGACGGCCGCCGCTACGGGGTGGTCGCCGGAACCGGTCGGCTCCTGGAAGCATTGGGCGACTTCGTCTTCGACGACGACGCCCTAGCAACGGTGGCCGGGTTCCTGGATCCCGCCACGTTGGACTACCTGCGTGATTTCCGGTTCCGCGGAGATGTCGACGGCTACGCCGAAGGGGAGCTGTACTTCCCGGGATCCCCGGTGCTGTCGGTCACCGGAACCTTCGCCGAGTGCGTTCTACTGGAGACGCTGGCGCTGTCGATCCTCAACCACGACTGTGCGGTGGCCTCGGCCGCGGCCCGGATGGTCAGCGTGGCCGACGGCCGACCGCTAATCGAGATGGGCTCGCGCCGAACCCACGAGCAGGCCGCCGTCGCCGCCGCCCGCGCAGCCTATATCGCCGGTTTCGCCGGCAGTTCCAACCTCGCGGCGCAGCAGCGCTACGGCGTTCCCGCCCTGGGCACCTCCGCGCACGCCTTCACCATGCTGCACACCGACCCCACCCTGACGACGGATCAATGGGAGCGGGCGGCGTTTCGCGCCCAGGTCGCCGCACTCGGGGTCACCACAACCCTGCTCGTCGACACCTACGACGTGCACAACGGGGTGGCCAACGCGATCGCGGCGGCCGGCACCGGGCTGGGAGCGGTGCGTATCGACTCCGGCGACCTCGGGGTGCTGGCCCGCCAGGTCCGACACCAACTCGATGCACTCGGCGCACACCGGACCAAGATCGTGGTGTCCGGTGATATGGACGAATACTCGATCGCCACGCTCCGCGCCGATCCGGTCGACAGCTTCGGGGTCGGCACCTCGCTGGTCACCGGGTCCGGCGCGCCGACCGCCGGCATGGTTTACAAACTGGTTGAAGTCGATCGCGTGCCAGTCGAAAAGCGCAGCAGCCGCAAGCAGTCCCACGGCGGACGCAAAGCCGCGACGCGACTGTCGAGACCGTCCGGGACCGTCGTCGAGGAACTGGTACACCCGGTCGGGGTATCGCCGGGCACTGCGCCGTCCCGAATCCTGACGGTTCCGCTGGTCCGGGGCGGCGAGGTGCTGGCCGCGCCAGACCTGGATGCGGCGCGGGAACTCGTGGTTCGCGGTTTGGGCAGCCTGCCGTGGGAGGGCCTGGCCCTCTCGCACGGTGAGCCCGCCATCCCCACCCGGCAGGTGGCGCCGCAGTGAGTGCCGCCGAGCTGCCGCCGGTGACCGAACTGCTGGCCCGCGCCGTCGACGCACTCGGCGGAACGCCGCGTCCGGGGCAGGTCCAGATGGCCGAGGCGGTAGCGCATGCGTTCGCCACCGGAGAGCATCTGGCGGTGCAGGCCGGCACCGGCACCGGCAAGTCGCTGGCCTACCTCGTGCCGGCGATCGCGCGGGCCTTGAAAGAGGAGTCACCGGTGGTGGTGTCCACCGCGACGATCGCGCTGCAGCGTCAGCTCGTCGACCGCGACCTGCCCCGGCTGGTCGATGCGGTCGCTGACCAACTGCCCCGGCGGCCACGGTTCGCCCTACTGAAAGGGCGCCGAAACTATCTGTGCCTCAACAAGGTTCACAACGGTGCAGGTGATGAGATTGCCGACATTCCGCAGGAGGAACTCTTCAGGGCTCCGTCAAGCGCACTGGGCCGCGATGTCGCGCGGCTGACGAAGTGGGCGTCGGACACCGAGACCGGTGACCGCGATGAACTGAGCCCCGGCGTGCCGGAACGGTCGTGGTCCCAGGTAAGCGTCTCGGCCCGCGAATGCCTCGGCATGGCCCGCTGCCCCTTCGGTACCGACTGCTTCGCGGAGAAGGCCCGCGCCGAAGCGGGCCGCGCCGATGTGGTGGTCACCAACCATGCACTGTTGGCCATCGACGCGATCGCGGAAGCATCGGTGCTCCCCGAGCATCACCTCCTCGTCATCGATGAGGCCCACGAACTCGTCGACAGGGTGACATCAGCGGCCACCGCCGAACTGACTCCCGCCCCGCTGGGTGTGGCGACCCGGCGCATCGCCCGACTGGTCAGCCCTGAACTCAGCCAGCGCGTGGAGGCGGCGGTGGCGACGTTCTCCGCGGCGATCCACGACACCGCGCCCGGACGGATGGACTACCTCGACGATGAGCTCACGACGTATCTCACCGCGTTACGCGACGCAGCTCACGCGGCCCGCTCCGGCATCGATCCCGCCCCGGCCGATCCGAAAGCGGCCGCAGCCCGCACGGAGGCGATTGCGTCGCTCACCGATATCGCCGACGCCGCCGCGCGGGCGCTGGACTCGTTCGGACCGGCAATCCCCGATCGCTCGGATGTCGTCTGGCTCGATCATGAAGAGCAACGCGGATCGGGGCCTAAGGCCGGAGCCGCTCGGCCGGCGACAGTAGTTCCGGTCTTGCGGGTTGCCCCACTGTCGGTCGCCGCACTGTTGCGCAGTCGACTCTTCGACACCTCGACGACGGTGCTCACCTCCGCGACGCTGACCGTCGGCGGATCATTCGACGCGATGGCGCAGGCCTGGGGGCTTACCGATGGGCCGGATTGGCAGGGCCTGGACGTCGGCTCGCCGTTCGACCACGCCAAGGCCGGCATCCTCTATATCGCCGCCCATCTGCCGGCACCGGGGCGCGATGGCGCGGGCTCCGAAGCACAGCTCGAGGAGATCGCCGGCCTGATCGAAGCCTGCGGCGGACGCACACTGGGGTTATTCTCCTCGATGCGCGCAGCCAAGGCGGCGGCCGAGGCGATGCGGGGGCGGCTGGATACCCCGGTGCTCTGCCAGGGCGACGACAGCACCGCCGCACTGGTTGAGCAGTTCGCCGCCGATCCGCAGACCTCACTGTTCGGAACGCTGTCGCTGTGGCAGGGCGTCGACGTGCCTGGGCCGTCGTGCTCCCTGGTGATTATCGACCGCATCCCGTTTCCGCGCCCGGACGATCCATTACTGACCGCGCGGCAGCGCGCCGTCGCGGCCCGGGGCGGCAACGGATTCATGACGGTCGCCGCCGGACACGCGGCACTGCTGCTGGCCCAGGGCGCCGGACGGCTGCTGCGCCGCTCCGAGGACCGCGGCGTCGTCGCGATCCTCGACTCGCGGATGGCGACCGCGCGCTACGGCGGATATCTGCGGGCGTCGCTGCCACCGTTCTGGGCCACCACCGATCGGGCGGTGGTCACAGAAGCACTTCAGCGGTTGCACACGCCGTTGGGCGATTGACCGCCCCGATGCGAACTATTGTGGTTCGCATGCGCGGATTCGGGTCTCTACGGTGTCCGCTGATCGCTGCGGGCGTCGCGGTGTTGCTCACCTCGTGTGGCACAGCCATCCAGGGAAATCCCGTCTCGGTGTACTCCGATCCATTCAAGGTGGCCGGCCTGGCGGCCGTCGACGGACCCACCGGGTTGCGCCCGAATGCCAAGACGGAGTCACGTGAGGTCACCGATACCGACGGCGGACAGGTCGACGAGCTCGCCGGCCAGTCGGTCAGCGATCTCGAGGAATTCTGGAAGTTCGCCTATCCGGACACCTTCGATGGCGAACTGCAGCCGGTTGATGAGCTCTTCTCGTGGGATTCCGACGCCCCCGACGGGACGTTCTGCGGCGACACCACCGAGGGTCTGGTCAATGCCGCCTACTGCGAGGATGACAACACCATTGGCTGGGACCGCACCGTCCTGATGCCTTCGCTGCAACAGACCAACGGTGATATGGCGATCACGATGGTGCTCGCCCACGAATACGGCCACGCTATTCAGAAGATGGCCACGCTCAATCCCAAGGGTGTGCCGTCGCTGGTGGCTGAGCAGCAGGCCGACTGTCTGGCCGGGGTCTACCTGCGCTGGGTGGCCGAGGGCAAATCGCCCCGCTTCACCCTCAACACCGGCGAGGGACTGAACAACATTCTGGCCGCGATGATCTCGTTCCGCGATCCCCTGCTCAGCCAGAACGACTACTCCGACGGTGACGAGCACGGTTCGGCATTCGAACGCATCTCGGCGTTCCAGTTCGGGTTCACCGACGGCGCCTCGGCGTGCGCGGCGATCAATATCAAGGAGATCAGGCAACGTCGCGGCGATCTACCGGTGGAACTGCCCACCGATCAGACTGGCGAGTTGCCGGTCACCGAAGCCTCGGTTCAATCACTCGTCGACGCGATGAACATTCTGTTCGCCCCGAAGAACCCGCCGCAGTTGACCTTCGACGCCGCCTCCGCCTCGGGATGCCCGGACGCGCGGCCCAGCCCGCCGGCGTCCTACTGCCCGGCCAGCAACACCATCACCGTCGATCTACCAGGTCTGCAGGCGATCGGTGCGCCGTCTGAGGGCTTTGAGGGGCCCGCCCTGCAGGGCGATAACACCGCCTACTCGGCACTGATGTCGCGCTACATGATGGCGTGGCAACGCGAACACGGCGGACTCGTGCTCGACGATGCCGAAGCCGGCCTGCGGACCGCCTGCCTCACCGGAGTGGCGACCACCAAACTTTCCAAAGACGTCACCACACCCGACGGCAACACGGTGGCGCTGACGGCAGGCGATATCGACGAGGCCATATCGGGTCTGCTGACCAACGGACTGGTGGCCGGTGATATCAATGGCGAGTCGGTGCCGGCCGGGTTCTCCCGCATCGACGCGTTCCGCGTCGGCGTGCTCGGTGATGCGGACCGCTGCATCAAGCGGTTCCCCTGACGCGACGCTAGACCGCCTTGGTGACGCCGAACCAGGACAGGATGGCCTCGCCCTGATCCGTCGAGCTCGTCAGCGTGGCATAGGAGCGGATGAACGACTCCCCCACGCAGCCGTCGATCTTGACGTGGAAGTTGCTGATCGACACCCACGGCGCGGCACCCTTGTATTCCTTCTTGGTCACCGGGACGTTGTTAATGATGCCGGGCTTGAGGCCGACTGTGACGCTGCCACCGAGTTGACCGCCGACGCCGGGTACCAGGCCGTCGGCGAGGGTGCCTGCGAAATCCAGGCCGAAATAGCCGAGGGAGGCATTGGCTCCGCCGTTGGCGCCGATGAGCACACCCCCGCCGGTGCTCATGTCGATACCGCAGCCGATCTGGTAGCCGACCTCGAAGATTCCCTCAGGCGTCTCCTCGGAGCCCTTGACCGTGCCGTTGTAGACCCCGCCGACGATGTACTCCCGCGTCGAGATCGCGGTGGTCAAGGGCGCAGCAGGCATCTGGGTCTCGTCCTTGGCCGAGATCGTCAGCGTCGTATCGTCGGGCGCCTTCGTCGTGGCCGGCGGGGTCGAGGCCACCTTCCCGTCGTCGACCGGGGGGGCGGCCTCGGCCGCGGCAACCGCGGCCGTGCTGCCATCCGGAGTCACCGGGTCGGGATCAGCCGATGCGGGCGCGGCACTCACCATCACAATCACTACTGCAGCCATCGCCACACCACGCACCATCACCCTGGCAACCTACATGCGCCGCCCTCAGCCGACGAAACGCTCCCCGGACTGGCCCGTTTAGGCCAGCGTGACCAGCCCCAGTTCGGTATCGCCGGCCAGCAGGCGGTGATGCGGCAGCACCCGCACGGTGTATCCCATCGACCCCGACAGCCGAAGCGGCGTGGTGGTAGAGAAGAGCTCCGTCCCGCCCTCGCCCGCACCAGTGTGGACCATATCGACATAGTGGGGATCGGTGAGCGTGCCGCTCGAGTCGACCCGGCCCAACACCGCCTGCACCACCACCTCGTCGGGGCGCAGACCGGCCAGCGCCACGGTGGCGGTCAGGGTGAGCTCCGATCCCAGCAGCGGGGTGTCGGGTAAGCCGGTGCTGTCGACGTCGGTGATCGTCACCGACGGCCAGGTCTCGGCTACCCGCTGTCGATAGGCCGCCAGTTCCCTGGCGTTACCGAAGGGCAACCCGTCGATCGCCTGGACAGTCCGGCGGGCCGATGCCGCGGCCGGCACGTAGTACTTCTCGGTGTAATCGCGCACCATCCGGGAGGCCAGCACCTGCGGGCCAAGTGACTGCACGGTGTGCCGAACCATCTGGACCCATCGGTGCGGGATATCATTGTTGTCACGGTCGTAGAACTTCGGCGCCACCGAATTCTCCAGCAGGTCGTAGAGGGAACCGGCTTCCAGGTCATCACGACGCTCGTCGGATACACCGTCGGCTGTTGTTATCTCCCAACCATTTTCGCCGTCGAACCACTCGTCCCACCAGCCGTCCCGGATCGAGAGGTTGAGCCCGCCGTTCAGAGCGCTCTTCATTCCGGAGGTGCCACAGGCCTCCAACGGCCGGAGTGGGTTGTTGAGCCATACGTCGCAGCCCCAATAGAGCAGCCTGGCCATCGACATATCGTAGTTCGGCAGGAAGACGATGCGGTGCCGCACCTCGGGCCGGTCGGCGAACTGAACGACCTGCTGGATGAGCCCCTTACCGGCATCGTCAGCGGGATGCGACTTCCCGGCGACGATGAGTTGGATGGGCCTGCTCTCATCAAGCAGCAGCGCCTCCAGCCGATCCGGGTCGCGCAGCATCAGCGTCAGCCGCTTGTAGGTAGGCACCCGGCGAGCGAACCCGACGGTCAGCACATCAGGATCGAAAGCCGTTGCAATCCAGCTTAATTCGGCCTCGGCCGCGCCACGTTCCCGCCATGATTTCATCAGCCGCTTACGAACGTCGGCAACTAGTTTGGCGCGCAGTTGCGATCGGATCCACCAGATATGACCGAAATCCACCTGTTGTATCCGCTCCCATTCGGAGGGCTCGCGCAATACCTCGGTGGAGCCGGCCAGCTCCCGGGCCAGCTGCACCCATTCCGGGGCCGCCCAGGTAGGCCCGTGCACCCCGTTGGTGATCGACCCGATCGGCACCTCCGACGGATCGAACCCGGGCCAGAGCTCATCGAACATTGCCCGGCTGACCCGACCGTGCAGCTGTGACACCCCGTTGGCGCGTTGCGCCAGTCGCAGGCCCATATGGGCCATGTTGAACTTCTCCGGATCACCTTCGGCGCCGAAGGCCAATACCCGCTGCATCAGAACGCCGGGCAGCAGTCCCTTCTCGGACTCGTCACCGAAGTAGCGCTCCACCATCTCCACCGGGAACCTATCGATACCGGCCGGGACCGGGGTGTGGGTGGTGAACACGGTGCTGGCCCGGACGACGGCCAGCGCGCTGTCGAAGTCGAGGTTGTCGGCGACCATGAACTCCCGGATGCGCTCCAGGCCGAGGAACCCCGCGTGGCCCTCATTCATGTGGAACACGTCCGGGGCGGGGCGTCCTTCGATGGCGGTGAAGGCGCGGATGGCCCGCACCCCGCCGATGCCGGCCAGGAGTTCCTGCTTGATCCGGTGTTCCTGATCGCCGCCGTACAACCGGTCGGTGACATGGCGCAGATCGTGGTCATTTTCCGGGATGTCAGAGTCCAGCAGCAACAACGGGATCCGCCCGACCTGTGCCACCCAGACCCGGGCCCGCAGCACGCGCGACTCCGGCATGGGAAGTTCCACGACCACCGGCGCACCGGCGGAGTCGGCCAGCAGATGCAACGGCAGTCCCTGCGGATCCAGCGATGGATAGTCCTCGTGCTGCCAGCCGTCGGCGGTCAGCGACTGCTCGAAGTAACCGGACCGGTAGTTCAGGCCGACGCCGATCAGTGGCAGGCCCAGATCCGAGGCGGCCTTGAGGTGGTCCCCGGCCAGAATGCCGAGACCGCCGGAATAGATCGGCAACACCTCAGCCACCCCGAACTCCATCGAGAAGTACCCGATGCCGGCGGGCATCGGTGCCTCGGCGTCGGCGTGGGCAGCCATCTGCTGATACCACAGCGGCTTGGTCAGATACTCGTTGAGATCAGCCGACAGATGATCAAGCCGCTCGAGGAAGCCGTTGTCCTCGGCGAGTTCGTCCAGCCGCGCCCGGCTGACCTCGCCGAGCAGGGCCACCGGATCGCGGCCCGTCAGCGCCCACTGGTCGGGATCGATGCTGGAGAACAGATCCTGGGTCGGGGTGTCCCATGACCACCGCAGATTCGTCGAAAGCTGACCCAATGCGCCGAGCCGGTCCGGAAGGTGGGCGCGAACGGTGAATCTGCGGAGGGCTTTCACGCGTCAGACCTTACTGAGATTTGAGGTCGCGCGCAGTCCTCGCTTCACCCCCCTGGAGGTGATTGCGGCCACTACGGTCACAATGACGACTGACGCGGAAATGAGGTGTTCGGTGCCGGGGCGTATCGCGATCGATGACGTCGAACCCGTCGTTTCCGGTGGGACCTACCCGGCCAAAGCGGTCGTCGGCGAAATCGTGCCGGTGTGCGCCACCGTCTGGCGGGAGGGGTATGAGGCGGTGGCGGCCACGCTGGTGGTGCGTTATCTCGGTCCGGCGTACCCCCAGTTGGGCTACGGATCGCTCACCTCACCGGATAGGGCCACGCCAGAGCCTGTCGCGCCGGCGGCCCGGATCAAACCCTCGTCATCCCCGATGGCACTGGGGCGTACCGAGGATGTGTTCCACGGCCAGTTCACCCCCGATCGGGTGGGCTTGTGGACGTTCCGGGTTGACGGCTGGGGCGACCCGATCACCTCGTGGCGCAATTCGGTCAACGCCAAACTGGACGCCGGTCAGGGTGAAGAGGACCTGGACAATGATCTGATGCTGGGAGCAGCCCTGTTGGAACGGGCCGCGGCCGGAGTGCCCCGCGGCGACCGGACCCCGCTGCGCGAGGCCGCCGAGGCACTGCGGCGCCCCGGCGACCCGCTGACCCGCGCGACTCTGGCGCTGTCACATCAGGTGACCGGACTACTCGAGGCCTATCCGCTGCGCGAACTGCTCACCCGCGGCCACCAGTACGGCGTGTGGGTCGACCGCCCGCTGGCCCGTTGCAGTGCCTGGTACGAGATGTTCCCAAGGTCCACCGGCGGGCGCGACGAGGCCGGCAGACCGGTGCACGGAACGTTCACCACCGCGGCGGCCGCACTAGGCCGTATTGCGGCGATGGGCTTCACCGTGGTGTACCTGCCGCCGATTCATCCGATCGGCACGGTGCACCGCAAGGGCCGCAACAACTCGGTGACCGCCGAGCCAGCCGATGTCGGTTCGCCATGGGCGATCGGCAGCAGCGCGGGCGGCCACGATGCCGTACACCCCGATCTCGGCACGATCAAGACCTTCAAGAAGTTCGTAGCCGCAGCCCGCGACAACGGCATGGAAGTCGCGCTTGATCTTGCGTTGCAGTGCGCACCGGATCATCCGTGGGCCGCAAGCCACCGGCAGTGGTTCACCGAACTTCCCGACGGCACGATCGCCTACGCCGAGAACCCGCCGAAGAAATACCAGGATATCTATCCCCTGAACTTCGATAACGACACGGCAGGCCTTGCCCACGAGGTGCTGCGGGTGGTGCGGCATTGGATCAACCACGGCGTCACGATCTTCCGGGTGGATAACCCACACACCAAGCCACCGGACTTCTGGACCTGGCTGATCGGCCAGGTCAAGGCAGACGACCCCGATGTGCTGTTCCTGGCGGAGGCCTTCACCCGTCCGGCACGGATGCATGGGTTGGCCAAACTCGGCTTCACCCAGTCGTACTCGTACTTCACCTGGCGCACCGCCAAATGGGAGTTGGAGGAGTTCGGCCGCCAGATCGCCGAACACGCCGACTACGCGCGACCGAACCTGTTCGTCAACACCCCCGACATCCTGCACGAGAGCCTGCAGCACGGCGGGCCGGGCATGTTCGCCATCCGGGCGGTACTGGCCGCGACCATGGGCACCTCCTGGGGCGTGTATGCGGGCTACGAAATCTTCGAGGACGCGCCGCTGCGCCCCGGCAGCGAGGAATACCTGCACTCCGAGAAGTACGAATTGCGTCCGCGTGACTTCGCCGGCGCGCTGGCCGAAGGACGATCGCTGGAGCCGTTCCTGGCCCGGCTCAACGAGATACGGCGGTTGCACCCGGCCCTGTGTCAGCTCCGGACGATCCGGTTCCACCATGTCGACAACGATGCGTTGCTGGCATACAGCAAGTTCGACCCGGTATCCGGTGACACGGTGCTCGTGGTCGTCACGCTCAATCCCTTCGCTGCCGAGCAGGGCACCGTCTCACTCGACATGGGCGCGCTCGGGATGGAGCCCTATGACCGGTTCTGGGTCCGCGACGAGGTCAGCGGGGAGGAATACCAATGGGGGCAGGCCAATTTCGTCCGCCTCGAGCCGGCCAGGGCGGTGGCGCACATCCTCAATATGCCGTTGGTCCCCGCCGGCCAGCGAACGAACCTGCTGCGCCGAGAATGAGCCCCCGATGAGCCGTAAACGAACCAGCAGCCATCTCGCACCTGATTCCGAGGAACTCGCCCGACTCCTCGCCGGGGTGCACCACAATCCGCACAGCATCCTCGGGGCGCACGAATACGGCGAGCAGACCGTGATCCGGACGTTGCGGCCGCACGCTGTGGACGTCGCGGCTCTTGTCGGCGGGAAGCGCTACCCGATGGTGCATATCGACGCCGGGCTATTCGCAGTGGCGTTGCCATTCACCGACCTCCTCGACTACCGGCTCGAGGTCAGCTACCCCGGATCCGATGAGCCCTACGTCCACACCGTGGCCGACGGCTACCGCTTCCTGCCCACCCTCGGCGAGGTCGACCTGCACCTGTTCGCCGAAGGTCGCCACGAACGGCTGTGGGAGATCCTCGGCGCCCATCCGCACACCTTCACCACTCAAGACGGGGTCGTCGAGGGGGTTTCATTCGCGGTCTGGGCTCCGAATGCCAAGGGCATCAGTCTTATCGGCGAGTTCAACGGGTGGGACTCCTATGACGCGCCGATGAGAGTGCTGGGCTCATCCGGGGTGTGGGAGCTGTTCTGGCCGGGCTTCACGGGCGACGGGCTGTACAAATTCCGTGTGCACGGGGTCGATGGCGCAGTCACCGACCGCGCCGACCCGATGGCGTTCGCCACCGAGGTGCCACCGAATACCGCCTCGCGGGTGTTCGTCTCCTCCCATGTCTGGAACGACGCGAAGTGGATGGCACAGCGCGCCAAGGTGAACCCGGTCTTCGAACCGATGAGCACCTACGAGGTTCACCTGGGCTCGTGGCGCCCCGGACTGAGCTACCGCGACCTGGCTCATCAACTCACCGAATACGTTGTGGCCCAGGGTTTCACCCATGTCGAACTGCTCCCGGTTGCCGAGCATCCGTTCGGCGGATCCTGGGGATACCAGGTGACCTCCTACTACGCTCCGACATCGAGGTTCGGCGCCCCGGACGATTTCCGCTTCCTGGTCGATACGCTGCACCGGGCCGGGATCGGCGTGATCGTGGACTGGGTTCCCGCGCACTTCCCCAAGGACAGCTGGGCACTGGGCCGCTTCGACGGCACCGCACTCTACGAGCACTCCGATCCCCATCGTGGCGAGCAACTGGATTGGGGCACCTACGTTTTCGATTTCGGCCGAGCGGAGGTGCGGAATTTCCTGGTGGCCAATGCCCTGTACTGGCTGGGCGAATTCCACATCGACGGACTTCGGGTCGACGCGGTGGCGTCGATGCTTTATCTGGACTATTCGCGGCCCGACGGCGGCTGGAGTCCGAACGCCTACGGCGGACGGGAGAACCTGGAGGCGGTGCAGTTCCTTCAGGAGATGAACGCCACCGTGCACAAGATCGTCCCGGGCATTGTCACCATTGCCGAGGAGTCCACCTCCTGGCCGGGCGTCAGCCGCCCGACAAACATTGGCGGACTTGGCTTTTCGATGAAGTGGAATATGGGGTGGATGCACGACACCCTGGACTACATGAGTCGCGATCCGATCTACCGCAGCTATCACCACCATGAGATGACGTTCTCGATGCTCTATGCGTTCAGCGAGAACTATGTGCTGCCGATCAGTCACGATGAGGTAGTGCACGGCAAGGGCACGCTGTGGGGCCGGATGCCGGGCAATGACCACGTCAAGGCCGCGGGCCTGCGCAGCCTGCTTGCTTATCAGTGGGCGCATCCGGGCAAGAAGCTGCTGTTCATGGGCCAGGAGTTCGGCCAGCGCGCAGAGTGGTCGGAGGAGCGCGGCGTGGACTGGTACCAACTCGATGAGAACAGCTTCTCCTCGGGGATCCAGCGTTTCATGGCCGCAGTCAACACCGTGTACCGCAGCCGGCCTGCGCTGTGGAGCCAGGACAGCCGTCCTGAGGGGTACTCCTGGATCGACGCGAACGACTCGGCGAGCAATGTGCTCAGCTTTCTGCGCTACGGCGCCGACGGTTCGGTGCTGGCATGCGTATTCAACTTCGCCGGGAGCGAGCAGTCCCGCTACCGCCTCGGGCTGCCACAGGCCGGAACCTGGCGTGAGGTGCTCAACAGCGACGCGACTGTTTACAACGGTTCCGGCATCGGCAATCTCGGCGCTGTGGAGGCCGTTGCAACGCCGTGGCATGGCCGTCCCGCCTCGGCCGAAATGGTGCTGCCGCCAACCTCGGCGGTCTGGCTGGAACCCTGCTGACGCTGGAACCCTGCTAACTCAGTAGAGCGCGTTGGCCAGGTTGCGCCGGCCGGCGATCACCTCGGGGTCGGCGGGGTCGAACAACTCGAACAGTTCGATGAGCCGGGTCCGCACCCGGGTGCGCTCGTCGCCGGCGGTCCGCTTGACTAATTTGATCAGACGGCTGAACGCACCCGCGACGTCGTGGCTCAGGATCTGTGCGTCGGCCGCACCGAAGGCCGCGTCGATATCGTCGGGCGCGGCGTCGGCCACCGCGATGGCATCGGGCGGCACGGCACCGGCACGCCCGAGGAAGATGATCTGGCGCAGTGCACCTTTGGCCTCGATGTGCTGAGGGTCTGCATCGAGGATCGACTGATAGGCAGTCGCGGCCGCGGCGAAGTCTCCGGCGTCGAGGATCTCGCGCGCCGCCGCCAGTGCGGGGTCGACGGCTTCCTGCTCCGAGTCGGCCTCACCGCCCACCTTTCCCGCAGTTGCCGCCAGCAACGAGTCGACCCAGCGGCGTAACTGATCCGGTGGCTGGGATCCCTCAAAGCTGGCCAGCGGTTGTCCGCCGGCCAGTGCCACCACGGTCGGCACCGCCTCGATACCGAACATCGAGGCCACCCGCGGCGCGGTGTCGACGTTGACAGTGGCCAACGACCACGTGCCACCGTCGGCGGCGGCGAGGCCGGCCAGCGCATCGGCAAGTTGGATACTGGTGTCGCTGCGTGGGGACCAGAGCAGAACGACCACCGGGACCTCGCCGGAGCGAACCAACACCTCGGCTTCGAAGTTCGTCTCGGTGACCTCCACGCCACCGGGAGCGCCGGTCGTCGAACCCTGTTGGGCGCGCTGCTTGAGACTGGAGAGATCCACCGCACCGGTCATCACCGGCGAGTTTCTCGGACGGGGACGAGTCACGGCCCAAGTCTGTCACGTCCGCGCCGCGGCGAAGGTCACCGGGCATTCGGGTAGGGTTGGAAACAAACTGAACGCTCGATCGAACGGAGTGCAACATGAAGAAGTTAGCGCTGACCATGCTGGCGGTAGCGGCAATGTCGATGGGATCTCTGGTCGCGGGACCAACAGCCGGGGCTGACGTTCGGGATCCTTTTGACCCCTTCGGCGTCGGTGGCTTCGGCGGTATCGGGGGTCCGATCGCTGGACCGATAGGCCCGGTGGGCGTCGGCGGTGTGCTGGGCCCGGTCGGGTATGACCCGATCGTTCACGCCGGTGTCGACGCCGCTGTCGTTGACACCGCGATCCACTACGACATCCCCTACGGCTACCCGCTCGGCCCCGCCTTCCCCGGCGAGCTGCCGTGCTTCACCCCTGCGGGAGAGGCCTACTACACCCCGGGTGCCGAGCCCTGCCTCTGCTTCGTCCCCACCGGCGCCGTCGTCCCCTGCTAATCCGGTACTGACCGGCAGCCATGTATGACGAACGTCACACGGCTTATCTTAGGAACGTCCAGCAAACTCGAGTGATTCTGCGGTTCGGTCAGCCGGCCCGCAGGATGAGCGCGTCGCCCTGGCCGCCGGCGCCGCACAGCGCGGCCACCGCATAGCCGGATCCGCGACGGGACAACTCCAGCGCGGCGTGCAGTGTGATCCGTGCACCGGACATTCCGATCGGGTGTCCCATTGCGATGGCGCCGCCACTGCGGTTGACCTTGTCGGGGTCGACGCCGAGCTCACGGGTCGAGGCCAGCGCGACGGCCGCGAAGGCCTCATTGATCTCGATCACATCCAGCTGATCGGTTGAGATCCCCTCCCGGGCGATGGCCTTGTTGATGGCGTTGGCCGGTTGCGACTGCAGCGTGGAGTCCGGACCGGCGACCACCCCGTGCGCGCCGATCTCACACAGCCAGCTCAGCCCGAGTTCCTGAGCTTTGACCTTGTTCATCACCACGACGGCGCAACCACCATCAGAGATCTGCGATGCCGAGCCGGCGGTGATGGTGCCGTCCTTGCGGAACGCCGGTTTGAGACCGGCCAGCGAGTCTGCGGTGGTGTTGGCCCGGATGCCCTCATCCTCGGCGAATTCGATCGGATCACCTTTGCGCGCAGGGATCTTCACCGACACCACTTCATCGGCGAACACACCATCCTTCCAGGCGGCAGCTGCCTTCTGATGCGATGCGGCAGCGAGTTCATCCTGCTCGAGACGAGTAAAGCGGTCGACGTCGTTGCGCTGCTCGGTCAGGCCGCCCATCGGCTGGTCGGTGAACACGTCGTACAGGCCGTCGTAGGCCATGTGGTCAAGCATGGTCACATCGCCGTACTTGTAGCCGGCCCTGCTGTCCATCAACAGATGCGGGGCCCTCGACATAGACTCCTGACCGCCGGCGACGATGACGTCAAACTCGCCGGCCCGGATCAGCTGATCGGCCAGCGCAATGGAGTCGATTCCGGACAGACACATCTTGTTGATCGTCAGCGCCGGAATGTCCCAGCCGATCCCGCCGGCCACTGCCGCCTGCCGGGCCGGCATCTGCCCCGCGCCCGCGGTCAACACCTGGCCCATGATCACGTAGTCGACCAGCGAAGCCGGCACGCCCGCTTTCTCCAGAGCCGCGCCGATGGCGATGCCGCCCAGATCGCTACCGGAGAAGTCCTTCAGCGAACCCATCAGTCGGCCGATGGGCGTACGCGCCCCAGCAACGATCACCGACGTCGTCATTACTGCCTCCAAAGCGGTCAATTTTCGGCCGATCTGGCCGACTCGCTGTTCCTGATTCCCGCCGTCAGGTTACCGTTGCCTAATGACCACCGAGCACCTTGATGCCCGCACATTGCTGGCGAGCGATCTGGTCACCGCAATCGATCACATCGGCATTGCGGTGCCGGACCTCGACGAGGCCATCGCGTGGTACAACGACTTCCTCGGCATGATCGTGGTGCACGAGGAGATCAACACCGATCAGGGTGTACGCGAGGTGATGCTCGCGGTCCGCGGCGCGCCGGCTGACAGCGCCCAGATTCAGCTGATGGCGCCGCTGGATGACACCTGCATCATCGCCAAATTCCTCGACAAGCGCGGACCGGGAATACAGCAGCTTGCCTGCCGCGTCAGCGACCTGGACGCGCTTTCTGAGTGCCTCCGCGCCAAAGGTGTTCGGTTGCTGTACGACGCGCCACGGCGCGGGACAGCGAACTCCCGGATCAATTTCATCCATCCCAAGGACGCCGGTGGCGTGCTGGTGGAACTGGTGGAGCAGGCCGAGCACTAGCCTCAGGACCACGTGCGGGTGGGTCCGCGGTTGGCCCGATTAGCCCAGCACGCGGTATGCCAGTGCCTGCGCTCATCGCCGGCGGTGTCTTCGATGCGCAACACCACCACATGGGCGGTGCCGGAACGAATCTCATGATCGCAGCCCGGGCAACGGTATGTCTTGATGGCCCGGAACCCCGGTACCGGGCGGACCTCGTAATCGTGGCCATCGGCGCCCGGTTCCACCCGCAGCGGAAACGGTGGCGGCCCGACCGGGCTTCGTCGTTCGGAACGTCGGCGCGGCGTCATCAGAACAGCCGGAACTCGTCGCTGTCCAGACCGCGCATCACATCGTAATCCAGAGTGACACAACGGATCCCACGGTCGGCAGCCAACGTACGGGCCTGCGGCTTAATCTGCTGGGCGGCGAAAATGCCGGCAACGGGTGCCAGCAGGCTGTCCCTGTTGAGCAGTTCCAGGTAGCGGGTCAGTTGCTCGACCCCGTCGATCTCACCGCGCCGCTTGATCTCGACCGCCACCGACTGGCCCTGCGCGTCACGGCACAGAATGTCCACCGGGCCGATCGCGGTCATGTACTCGCGCCGGACCAGGGTGTAGCCGTCGCCGAGGAGGTCGATGTGTTCGGCCAGCAATTCCTGCAGGTGTGCCTCGACGCCATCCTTGACCAGTCCGGGGTCGACGCCCAGCTCATGGCTGGAGTCGTGCTCGATCTCCTCGATCGTGATCCGTAGCTGCTCCCCCGCCTTATTCTCGACAACCCACACCGGCTGCTCGCCGTCAGTACCCTCGCTGAGCTGGCAGGGCGGGCTCATCCAGTTCAACGGCTTGTAGGCGCGATCGTCGGCGTGGATGCTGACTGAGCCGTCGGCCTTGACGAGCAGCAACCGACGGGCCGACGGCAGGTGGGCGGTGAGCCGCCCGAGATAGTCCACCCGGCACTGGGCGATCACGAGTCGCACCTGTTCAGCTTAGGGTGCGGCCGACGAATTAGGCTGATGCCCGCATGCTCGGCGGCAGCTGATCCGCTGGCGAATCGGGTTGTCCCGGACGTCGGCGCCGTGCCATGGTTAACGGATGAGCACGCGGTACCGGACCGTTGCCAGCCCGATCGGTGACCTGACACTGGCCGGCGAGGGTGGCACCCTGACGCACCTGCTGATGTCCGAACAATCCCACGAGCCGGACCGCGCGCGGTGGGAGCCCGCGGACCCGGACGCCTTCGCCGACGTGGTCACCCAACTTGATGCGTACTTCGCCGGGACGTCGACCGAGTTCGATATCGATCTACGCCTCGACGGCACCGACTTCCAGCGCCGGGTGTGGTCGGCATTGCAGACCATTCCCCACGGCGAGACGCGATCGTACGGCCAGATCGCCGAACAGATCGGTTCGCCGGCCGCCTCCCGCGCCGTGGGATTGGCCAATGGACGTAATCCAATCAGCATTATCGTGCCGTGCCACCGCGTTATCGGATCGTCGGGCGGACTCACCGGATATGGCGGCGGAATTGAACGCAAACGCACACTCCTCGAATTAGAGATGAGCGCAATTCCACGTACGCCGACATTATTTGATTGACGTTGTATAAAGAAACACCCCCCGGTTTTTCGGGGGGTGTTCCTTAATGGGTGTTCGG
>NZ_JAEMSG010000151.1 GCF_016462945.1 Mycolicibacterium sp.
GGCCGCGATACTCGTTGAGGACCTCCACGTCAGTTGCCGAGGGACGTTGGGGCGCCGAAGTCAGTAACGATCGATACGCGGCGGCTCGGGGGCAGTGATGCCGGCGGGGCCGAGATTCTTCTCGAACGCGGCCTTCCAGGCGCCGTCTTTCTCCATCTTCTCCAGCGCGTCATTGATCTTGGCACGCAGTTCGGCGTCGTCCTTCTTCAAGCCGATGCCGAGGCGCTCCTCGGAGAACGGCTTGCCGACGATTTTGAACGCGCCCGGGGACTGCGCGGCGTAGCCGGCCAGGATCACTTCGTCGGTGGTGACGGCGTCGATGGCGCCGTTCTTGAGCGCCTCGACACACGCCGAGTAGGTGTCATACTGCTGAAGCTGCACGCCCGGGTATTTGTCCTTGATCCGCTGCGCAGGTGTGGACCCCGTCACCGAGCACAATTTCTTGTTGTCCTGCAACGACTCCGGCCCGGTGATATCGGTATTCCCGGCGGTTACCAGAAGGCTCTGCCCGGTGAGCAGATACGGGCCGGCAAAGTCGACCTTCTCTTTGCGCTTGTCGGTGATCGAGTACGTGGCGACGATGTATTTCACCTGACCGTTCTGGAGCAGCGTCTCGCGCTGGGCTGACGGTGACTCCTTCCACTCGATCTGGTCCTCGTTGTAGCCGAGTTCCTTGGCCACATACTTGGCGACGTCCACGTCGAACCCGCTCATCGTGCCATCCGGGTTCTGCAGGCCCAGACCGGGCTGATCGAACTTCGTTCCGATGACCAGTTTGTCGGCGCTGCTGCTGCCGCCGCCACATGCGGTCGCGGTGAATGGCAGAGCGAGCGCCAGAGCGGCGGCGCCGATGAGACGCCATGAGATTGTGGGCATGAGATTTCCTTTCGCCCTAGTGGTTGAGAATCTTGCCGAGGAAATCCCTGGCTCGATCCGATCGTGGATTGTCGAAAAACTCGGCGGGAGTGGCATCCTCGGCGATGGCACCGTCGTCCATGAACACCACCCGGTCGGCGGCACGGCGGGCGAAGCCCATCTCGTGGGTCACCACCAGCATGGTCATTCCGTCCCCGGCTAGCGCGGTCATCACGGCCAGCACCTCGTTGATCATCTCCGGGTCCAGTGCGCTGGTCGGTTCATCGAAGAGCATGACCTTCGGATCCATCGCCAGTGAGCGTGCGATCGCGACCCTCTGCTGCTGACCGCCGGAAAGCTGCGCCGGGTACTTGTCGGCCTGGTTGGACACTCCGACCCGATCCAGGAGTGCCATCGCGCGCTCCCGGGCGTTGTCCCCGGAGGCCTTGCGCACCTTCATCGGCGCCAGTGTCACGTTCTCCAGAATCGTCTTGTGGGCGAAGAGGTTGAAGGATTGAAAGACCATGCCGACGTCGGACCGCAACTGCGCCAGCTTGCGACCTTCGACCGGTAGCCGAGCACCGTCGATGGCGATCGTGCCGGTGTCGATGGTCTCCAGGCGGTTGAGCGTGCGGCACAGCGTTGACTTCCCCGAACCGGACGGCCCCAGCACCACGACGACCTGACCCCGGGCGATATCGAGGTTGATGTCTTTGAGTACATGCAGGTCGCCGAAGTGTTTGTTGACACCCGTGATCGAGATCATCGGGACCACCGCGCTCCCCGCCATGTTCAGACCCTACCCAGCTACAGAGAAGTCCGCCGGTGGATGCCGTGGTTTCTCGGCCCCGGCCGATCTCCGTACCATGAGGTCCGTGACATCGGTGCGCAACCAGGGCGAGACGGGCGATGGGTCCCGCTCGGTGACCGGTCGTACCTACCAGGTCCGCACCTACGGTTGCCAGATGAATGTCCACGACTCCGAGCGTCTCGCCGGTCTGCTGGACGCCGCCGGCTACCGCCGCGCGCCAGAGGGGACCGACGCCGACGTAGTGGTGTTCAACACCTGCGCAGTCCGGGAGAACGCCGACAACAAGCTCTACGGCAATATCAGTCATCTGGTGCCACGCAAGCAGGCCGACCCGGACATGCAGATCGCGGTCGGCGGGTGCCTCGCCCAGAAGGATCGCGAGAACGTGCTGCGCCGGGCGCCGTGGGTGGACGTGGTGTTCGGTACCCACAACATCGGCTCACTGCCGGCCCTACTCGATCGGGCCCGGCACAATCGGGTGGCGCAGGTCGAGATCGCCGAGTCCCTGCGGGAGTTCCCGTCGACGCTGCCCGCAACGCGGGACTCCGCGTATGCGGCATGGGTGTCGATCTCCGTGGGCTGTAACAACACCTGCACGTTCTGCATCGTCCCGTCATTGCGGGGTAGGGAATTGGACCGCAGGCCCGGCGACGTTCTGGCCGAGGTCCAGTCTCTGGTCGACCAGGGCGTCCTGGAAGTCACGTTGCTGGGCCAGAACGTCAACGCCTACGGGATCTCCTTCGCTGCTGACGAACACCTGCGCGAGTCGCCGATGGTCCCGTCGGAAACCCCGCGCGACCGGGGCGCCTTCGCTTCGCTGCTGCGCGCCTGCGGGCGTATCGACGGCCTGGAAAGGGTGCGATTCACCTCGCCGCACCCTGCCGAGTTCACCGACGATGTCATCGAGGCGATGGCCGCGACGCCGAATGTGTGCCCGACGCTGCACATGCCATTGCAGTCCGGCTCCGATCGGGTCCTGAAGTTGATGCGCCGCTCCTACCGTGCCGAGAAGTATCTCGGCATCCTCGACCGGGCCCGGGCGGCCATGCCGCACGCCGCCATCACCACCGACATCATCGTTGGATTCCCCGGCGAGACCGAGGATGACTTCGCCGCCACCCTGGATGTGGTGCGCCGGGCGCGCTTCGCGGCCGCATTCACCTTCCAGTACTCCAAGCGGCCCGGCACCCCGGCAGCCGAGATGGATGGTCAACTACCGAAAGATGTTGTGCAGGAACGCTATCAACGGCTCATCGACCTCCAGGAAGCCATCTCCTTTGAGGAGAACCACGCTCTCATCGGCAGTACCGTCGAGCTCCTGGTGGCCAGTGGGGAAGGCCGCAAAGATCTCGCCACATTGCGGATGACAGGTCGGGCCCGCGATGGCCGTCTGGTCCACTTCAGTCCCGGCAACGTCGAGGTCCGGCCCGGCGATGTCGTCACCACCACGGTCACCGGTGCGGCGCCACATCACCTGATCGCCGACGCGTCACTTGCGTCGCACCGGCGAACCAGGGCGGGCGACGCCCACGTGGCGGGCCAACGACCGCGCACCGTCGGGCTGGGCCTGCCACCGGTCGGCGTCCCACCGGTGCACGAAACGATCACGACAGGATGTCAGCAATGAGCTTGCCGGGATCAGCCGATGACTTCGAGTCCTACCGGGCGGACCTGGAAGCAGCCGAGCGTCGGGTGGCAGGCGAGATCGAGCCCGGCGCGAGGGGATTCGTCGTCGCGATCCTGGTTTTCGTGCTGATGGTGTCGTTTGTTCTGCCCCACACCGGGGCTGCCAGGGGTATCGACGTGCTGATGGGTGACGACACAGCGATTGGTGTCGGAATCGCCCTGCCATCAAGGGTTTTCAGCTGGCTGAGCCTGGTGTTCAGCGTCGGATTCTCGATGCTGGCGCTGATCACCCGGCGTTGGACACTGGCCTGGATCGCGCTCGCCGGCTCTGCGGTTGCCAGCGCCATCGGCATGCTGGCGGTGTGGTCACGGCAGACCGCCCCCCATGGTCATCCCGGCCCCGGGATAGGGCTCGTCGTGGGCTGGATCGCGGTGATCTTACTGACGTTCCACTGGCTCCGGTTGGTGTGGACGCGTACTGCGGTGCAGCTGGCCGCCGAGTCCCAGCGCCGGCAGGAGGCCGCCGATAACCCCACGGGATTTCTGCCGGAGGGCCGCGACAATCCGGGCGGTCACCAGCGCCGCGGGAATCCGGAGCAGTCTTAGCCGACCCTGAGTGTCATGACCGCTAACGCCTCTTCGTCAGGGCCGCGGCCGCGGTATCAGCCCATTCCCGCCACTGCGCTGCGCTTGCCCGGGCCTGTTCAGCGTCCTTGGTCCGGCCGGCGGCGGCTGCCTTCTCGGCTTGGCGCTCGAACTGCTCGACGCGGGCCCGGAACTGCTCGGCTCGGGCCTGTGCCTCCGGGTCGATGCGAACTGATTCGCCGGCGTCGCGGATTTTCTTCTCCACTGCCCGCAGCCGTCGATCCAAATCGGCCGAGCGATCCTTTGGCGTGTTGCCGATCGCGTCCCATTTGTCGGTAATGGTGCGCAACGCGGCGCGAGCGGCATCAAGGTCACCGGCGTCGATCCTCTCCACTTCGGCCAGCAGCTTCTCCTTGGCCTCGCCGTTGGCCTGAAACTCGGCGTCACGTTCGGCACTGACGGCATTGCGCGCGGCGAAGAACGTGTCCTGGGCCGCCTTGAACCGCTGCCACATCGCTTCGTCGAGGTCCTTGGAGGCTCGGCCCGCCGCTTTCCATTCGTTGAGCAGGTCGCGGAACTTGGCCGCAGTCGGGGCCCAATCGGTGGAACCGGAGAGTTCCTCGGCCCGCTCGCACAGTCGCTCCTTGGCCTCCTTGACGCCTATCCGCTCGCGGTCGAGTTCGGCGAAGTGCGCCCCGCGCCGTCGGTTGAAGCTGTCCCGGGCCGCCGAGTAGCGCTTCCATAGTGCGTCATCGGTCTTGCGGTCCAAGCCGCTGATCGTTCGCCACTCATCGACGATGGCGCGCATCCGGTCGCCGGCGATCTTCCACTGGGTCGAGTTGGCCGCCATGTCCTCAGCCTCGACGGCCAGTGTCTCCTTGCGGGCGGCCTGTTCGGCGCGCTGCTCGTCGCGAAGGGCCCGATCAGCTCTGACTGTCTGCGTGGCCTGGTCGCTGATAGCGGCGAGCCGTGCCGCGAGCGCATCGACATCGCCCAAAATGTTTGCGGTGGGCAGTGATTCGGCAAGTGCGGCAGCGGCAGCCTTGACCTTGCGGGCGTCGGCTGTGCCGGAGGCCAGCCTGGTCTCCATCAATGTGACTTCGGTGGCGAGATCGTCGAAGCGTCGCCCGAAATGCGCGAACGCGGCATCGGGGTCACCGGCCTGCCAGGAGCCGACGACGCGCTCTCCGAAGGCGGTGATCAGATAGACGGTTCCGTCGTCGGCGACCCGGCCGAACTTGCGGGGGTCGCTGACCGGCGGTGTCGGCAGTGGCGGAGAGGAGGCGCGCGGTCCGGGAACGGGCCGGGCGGGGCCCGGACGGGGCACGGGCT
>NZ_JAEMSG010000058.1:0-7773 GCF_016462945.1 Mycolicibacterium sp.
TCGGAGTACCACCCGGCCGGCACCGGCCGACCGGCCACCCGCCCGCCGGGGTAGTAGTTCGGCGTTCGTTGCGACGGCGCTGGTGAGGCCTCGATCTCACGTCCCTCGAATTGGACGCGCCGGTCCTCGGTGACCGTGCCGGCCGACTTCTGGCCGGCGATCGTCTCCAACTCCGGACCCGGGTCCATACCCATCGCGGTACGCGCGGCACGCACGTAGTACAGCCCCTCCACGGCGCTCTCCTTGGCCAGCATGGCCTGCTTGGCGGTCGTCGCCTGATCGATCTGCGAGGAGGCCGCCGTGAACCGCTCGGAGGCGTCTGCGAGTGCCTGCTGAGAGGCCGGGTCGGTGCCGCTGAGGTTGAGCACCTGGCCACCCAGTCGCTCGATCACGCGGCGGGCATCCGCCTTGGCATCGGCCAGGCTGGCCGCGGCGCGGGTGCCCGAAACCCGCGACGAACTCCGCATCGCCAGGAAGATAACCCCGACGACGACGATAACGAGGATCAGTAGACCAGTGTTCATACCGTCCACAGTACCTAGGCCCGGTGCGTGCCAGGGGTCAAAAAGACGGCAGTTTCAAAGGACACCGAGCACCCGGTAGACCTCGTCGGATAGCGCTGTGCTGCGCGGGTCCGCATTGCACTTGGTGGCGTCGAAGTAGTTCATCACGTAGGCGTACCCGATGCGGTTCTCCAGGTCGACGAACCCATACGAGCCGCCTGATCCGCCATGCCCGAAGCTGCGGACGTTCGGCCCGGCCACGCCGCGCTGGTTGAGCATGTAGCCCAGGCCCCAGCCGTGATCGGCGACCCGGGGGCCGAGCACGACATCGGGCTCGAATCCGCCCTGGGACACCCGGACCAGATCCAACCGCTCGCGGCTGAGCACCTTCTCCTGCGCGAGGCCGTTGTAGAAGCTCGCCAGGCCCAGAGCCGAGACGTGACCGTTGGTGCCGGGGAACTCTGCCGACCGCCACCGGGTCAGGTCGTTGCAGCTCAATTCGTCGTCGGGAACGAAGCCCACCGCGATCGACAGTGCGGCCATCGGATGCTCATCGAGTGACTCGGGATGCCCGGGGGCTCCGCCTCCTGCCAGCACGTCTCGAATGTGCGGCTTGTTGATCATCTCGGCGCATCGGTGGTGCTCGGCCTTCGGAAGACCGATGTGTACGTCAATCCCCATCGGCTCGGCGATCTCGGTGCGCAGGTAGTGCCCGATCGTTCGGCCGGTAGCGCGCCGCACCACCTCGCCGAGGATGAACCCGAAGCTCACCATGTGGTAGCCCTGCGCGGTGCCCGGCTCCCACCATGGCTCGGCCGCGGCCAGACGGTCGCAGACCAGGTCCCAGTCGTCGCTGTCGTTCCAGTGCATCCGGGTGCGCGGTCCGAGCACCCCGGAACGGTGTCCCAACACCGACGCGATGGTGATCTCGCCCTTGCCGGCCCGGCCGAACTCGGGCCAGTAGTCCGCCACGGGCGCAGATAGGTCTATCTCCCCGCGGTCGGCCAGCAGGTGCATACATGTGCTGGTCAGGCCCTTGGTTCCGGAGTAGACGCTGGCCAGGGTGTCCTGGCGCCAATGCCGCCGCCGGCGGGCATCGGCTCCGGAGTCTGCGTAGCCGCCCCACAGGTTGACCACCAGATCGCCGTCGACCCAGACCGCAACGGCCGCCCCGACTTCGCCGCGATGGGTGAAGTTGTTCTCGAAAGCGTCGCGGACCGTCTCGAATCCACTTGCGCAGGTGCCGCCGATGGGGGACGTCTGGTCGCTCAACGCGCCTCCTGCTACGGGCAATCCAGCCCGGGCGGGCGAGGGAACGAACCCTGAATCTACGGTTGCAGCGCGACCGAAAGAAGCGGCTGTGCGATTCGCGGCCCAACCGCGATCGTGTCGTTACCAGGGGCGATGGCACCTGCAGGGTGCCGCTGTCGTACTCGGAGCGGGCGACGGGAATCGAACCCGCGTAGCTAGTTTGGAAGACTAGGGCTCTACCATTGAGCTACGCCCGCGTGCTTGCGCGAGCCCAAATGTACCGGCGTCCACCAGTTCGGATCCAGTCGGACCGACCAGACCTCGCTGAGGTCGAGTGTGTGCCGAGGAATGCTGAGCCGTAGGATTCGGTCGCGAGAAGCACAGCAGCGGGGTGTAGCGCAGCTTGGTAGCGCATCCGCTTTGGGAGCGGAAGGCCGCAGGTTCAAATCCTGTCACCCCGACACGCCCACCGCCGCAGACGCCATGAGATCGGGAGTACCACCGTGAAGAGCACCGTCGAGAAATTGAGCCCCACCCGGGTTCGGATCAGCGTGGAGGTGCCGTTTGCTGAACTCCAGCCTGATTTCGACCGCGCCTACAAGCAACTCGCCCAGCAGGTTCGCCTGCCCGGGTTCCGGCCCGGTAAGGCCCCGGCCAAGCTGCTCGAAGCCAGGGTCGGCCGCGGTGCGGTGCTGGAGCAGGTGGTCAATGATGTGTTGCCCGCCCGCTATAGCGAAGCGGTGACCACTGAGGAACTGCGACCACTGGGTCAGCCGGATATCGAGGTCACCAGGATCGAAGATGGCGAGGAGTTGGTCTTCACCGCCGAGGTCGACGTCCGACCCGATATTGAGTTGCCCGATCTTGGTGAGCTCAAGATCTCGGTGGACCCGATCGAGATCACCGATGACGAGATCGAGGCCGAGATGGAAGGTCTGCGCGCCCGGTTCGGCACCCTCAAGGGCGTCGACCGGGCGGCAAAGACTGGCGACTTCGTCTCGATCGACCTGTCCGCTTCGGTCGAGGGTGAAGACGTCCCGGATGGCAAGACCGAGGGTCTTTCCCATGAGATCGGTTCCGGCCAGCTGATCGAGGGCCTCGACGAGGCGATCGTCGGGCTCTCCGAAGGCGAGTCCGCCGCCTTCACCACCAAGCTGCTCGCCGGTGAGCACGCCGGCCAAGACGCCGACGTGACCGTGACGGTGAAGTCGATCAAGGAGCGGGAGCTTCCCACCCCGGATGACGAATTCGCCCAACTGGCAAGCGAATTCGACACCATCACCGAGTTAAGGGAGAACCTCACCGAGCAGGTGCGCAGGGTCAAGCGCATTCATCAGGCGGAGAAGATCCGCGATAGCGCGCTGGAGACGCTGCTCGAACTTGTCGAGGTGCCGTTGCCGGAGGCCATCGTCCAGGCTCAGGTGAACTCGACGATGCACAACGCGATCCATCCGCTGGATCATGACGAGGAGAGGTTCGCCGAAGCGCTCGAGGCCCAAGGTAGTTCCCGGGAGCAGTTTGACACCGAAAATCGCGAGGCTGCCGAGAAGGCGGTCAAGACCCAGCTGCTGATGGATGCGATTTCCGACGATCTCGACATCCAAGTAGGGGAGAGCGACATCAGTGAGCGGTTGGTACTGATGTCGCGCCAGTACGGCGTCGAGCCGCAACAGTTGGTGCAAATGCTGCAACAGAACAACCAGCTGCCCGCGATCTTCGCCGATGTGCGTCGCGGTCTGGCTGTCGCCGCGGTGGTCGAGGCGGCCACCGTCACCGACACCGACGGCAACGTGGTCGACACCAGCGAGTTCTTCGGGACTCCGGCCGAGGAGACCCCGGGTGCGGAGTCCGGTGATGAGCCCGCCGACGAGGACGAGTAACGCCGACAGCGAAAGAAGGCCGCGGTGGGAAGTGTCGCGCGCCTCGGGTTGGTTAGGGTCGAGTAGAACCGCGGGAAGCATCTCGGGAAATGACGAAGTTTTGAAGAAAGCAGGTATCAAGTCGTGACTTACATGCGTTCCGGCGCCGTTGGGCTAAACCTCAGCGACTCGGTCTACGAGCGCTTGCTTGCTGAGCGCATCATCTTCCTTGGCTCGCAGGTCGACGATGACATCGCCAATCGGCTCTGCGCCCAGATTCTGCTGCTGGCCGCCGAAGACCCGATCAAGGACATCTCGCTGTACATCAACTCCCCGGGCGGCTCGATCAGCGCCGGGATGGCCATCTACGACACCATGGTGCTGGCTCCGTGCGATATCGCGACGTACGCGATGGGCATGGCCGCATCGATGGGTGAGTTCCTGCTGGCGGCCGGCGCCAAGGGCAAGCGCTATGCCCTGCCGCACGCGCGCATCCTGATGCACCAGCCGCTCGGCGGTATTACCGGCGGCGCTGCTGATATCGCGATTCAGGCCGAACAGTTCGCGTTGATCAAGAAGGAGATGTTCCGGCTCAACGCCGAGTTCACCGGCCAGCCGATTGAGCGCATCGAGGCCGACTCCGACCGGGACCGCTGGTTCACCGCTGCCGAAGCGCTGGAGTACGGCTTCGTCGACCACATCATCACTCGCGCCCACTTCAACGGAGCCTCCAATGCCTGACCACACCGATGCGCGGCTGACCCCGCAGGCGCGCTACATCCTGCCGTCATTCATCGAGCATTCCAGTTGGGGCGTCAAGGAATCCAATCCCTATAACAAGTTGTTCGAGGAGCGGATCATCTTCCTGGGCGTTCAGGTGGACGACGCCTCGGCGAACGACATCATGGCCCAGTTGCTGGTGCTGGAGTCGATGGATCCGGACCGCGATATCACCATGTACATCAACTCGCCGGGTGGCTCGTTCACCTCGCTGATGGCGATCTACGACACCATGCAGTACGTCCGGGCCGACATCCAGACGGTATGTCTGGGCCAGGCGGCCTCGGCGGCTGCGGTGTTGCTGGCTGCCGGCTCACCCGGCAAGCGGATGGCCTTGCCCAACGCGCGGATCCTCATCCATCAGCCCTCGCTGTCGGGCGTCATTCAGGGCCAGTTCTCCGACCTGGAGATCCAGGCAGCCGAGATCGAGCGCATGCGCACTCTGATGGAAGAGACGCTGGCCCTCCATACCGGTAAGGACGCTGCGGTCATCCGCAAGGATACCGACCGCGACAAGATCCTCACTGCCGCCGATGCCAAGGACTACGGGATCATCGACACAGTTCTGGAATACCGGAAGCTGTCGGCGCTGAAGGTCTGAACTTAACGGACCGCCGCGGCGATCCCGGCGATGTCGGCGGGCCGGATACGGCAGCAACCGCCTACGATTCGGGCTCCTGCGGCGACCCAGTCGGCTGCCAGTGCTGGGGAGAAGCCGGCATTTCCCGTCCAGTGCCGGCCCGCCCCGTCCCATACTTCGCCGCTGTTCGGATAGACGACGACGGGCTTTCCGGTGACGTCGTGCGCCACCGTCACCGCGTTGAGGACATCGCCGGGCGCACAGCAGTTGACGCCCACCGCCACGATCTCGGGGACGCCCGCGGCGACGGCGAATGCCTCGGCCAGCGGCTGGCCGGCGCGGGTGTGCTCACCGGCGATCGTGTAGCTCAGCCAGGCGGGTGCTCCGAGATCCTGCAGCAAAGCGACCAGCGCCTCGGCTTCGTCGATATCGGGCACGGTCTCCAACGCCAGCACATCGGGTTGCGCTGCGGTGAGTACCTCCAGCCGCGGCCGGTGCCAATCGGCCAGTGCGGAGACGCTGAGGCCGTAGCGGCCGATGTACTCCTCGCCGCCTGCCAAGGTGGCCCCGTAGGGCCCCACCGACGCGGCCACCCAGCCCGTTCCGCCGGCCCGGTCGCGCGCCGCCTTGCCCAGCTCAACGCTGCGGCGCAGGAGCAGCTCTGCATCCGTGCGGTCGATTCCGCGCTGGGCGTAACCGTCAAATGAGGCCTGATAACTGGCGGTGGTGGCGATGACCGCACCGGCGGCGAAGAACGCGTCGTGTACCGCGGCGATCTCCTCCGGCGCGTCCATGAGCAAACGCGCCGACCACAGGTCGTCGGTTAGGTCGTGACCGCGTGCCTCCAGTTCGGTCGCGAGCCCGCCGTCGGTGACCAGCACGGTATTGTCGGAAACGGTGAACCGCACGGGCTCACTGTACGTAAACCGCGGTCGCGACACTCTCAGTCCGGTAACGGCAGCGACACGCCAAGAGCACAGTCGGCGCTTCCGCGCCGAGGCGGGTGCTCCGAGGGGATATGTTCACCCCACGCACGAATACCAACAACGCTATTCACCTTTATCGGTCGCACCGCTGCCGAGCCAACGGGTAGCGTCGGGACCGACAACAGACGTGGCGACCCCAACCGGCACCAGCGACGGCGAAGGAAGTAGGGCACAGGCACCATGGCGCGCATCGGAGACGGCGGTGACCTGCTGAAATGCTCGTTCTGTGGGAAGAGCCAGAAGCAGGTCAAGAAGCTCATTGCGGGCCCCGGTGTCTACATCTGCGACGAGTGCATTGACCTGTGCAACGAGATCATCGAAGAGGAGCTGGCCGACGGCGACGAGGTCAAACTCGATGAACTGCCCAAGCCCGCCGAGATCCGGGAGTTCCTGGAGAACTACGTCATCGGTCAGGACACCGCCAAGCGCACCCTGGCGGTCGCGGTCTACAACCACTACAAGCGGATTCAGGCCAGCGAGAAATCGCGCGATTCCCGCACTGAGCCGGTGGAGCTGGCCAAGTCCAACATCCTGATGCTGGGGCCGACCGGTTGCGGCAAGACCTACCTCGCCCAGACGTTGGCCAAGATGCTCAACGTCCCGTTCGCCATCGCCGATGCCACTGCGCTGACCGAGGCCGGCTATGTGGGCGAGGATGTGGAGAACATTCTGCTCAAGCTGATCCAGGCCGCCGACTACGACGTCAAGCGCGCCGAGACGGGCATCATCTACATCGACGAGGTCGACAAGATCGCCCGCAAGAGCGAGAACCCGTCGATCACCCGCGATGTGTCCGGCGAGGGTGTTCAGCAGGCGCTGTTGAAGATTCTCGAGGGCACTCAGGCCTCGGTGCCGCCGCAGGGCGGGCGCAAGCATCCGCACCAGGAGTTCATCCAGATCGACACCACCAATGTGCTGTTCATTGTGGCGGGTGCATTTGCGGGCCTGGAGAAGATCGTCGCCGACCGAATCGGCAAGCGCGGCTTGGGTTTCGGTGCCGAGGTGAAGTCCAAGGCCGAGCTCGAAACCCAGGATCACTTCGCCGAGGTCATGCCCGAAGATCTGATCAAGTTCGGTTTGATCCCGGAATTCATCGGCCGTCTCCCGGTCGTCGCCTCGGTGACTCACCTGGACAAGGACTCACTCGTGCAGATCCTGTCCGCACCCAAGAACGCTTTGGTGAAGCAGTACACCCGGCTGTTCGAGATGGACGGCGTGGAACTGGAGTTCACTCCCGAGGCGTTGGATGCCATCGCCGATCAGGCGATTCACCGTGGCACCGGGGCGCGTGGTTTGCGTGCCATCATGGAGGAAGTGCTGCTGCCGGTGATGTACGACATCCCCAGCCGCGACGACGTTGCCAAGGTTGTGGTGACGCAGGAGACCGTTCAGGACAACGTGCTGCCGACTATCGTGCCGCGTAAAGCCCCGCGCGCCGAACGTCGGGACAAGACCGCTTAGGTGATCCGGTCTGCTCGGCTGTAGACGTTCATCGACTCGCCTCGCAAGAACGCGATCAGCGTCAACCCGGACTGGGTAGCGAGATCAATGGCCAGCGAAGACGGCGCGGACACCGCCGCGAGCACTGGAATGCCAGCCATGACGGCTTTCTGGGCCAGTTCGAATGACACCCTGCCGCTGACCAGAAGAACCGATCCGCCCAGTGGGATGCGATCGGCCTCCACGGCCCAGCCGATCACCTTGTCCACCGCGTTATGCCGCCCGACGTCCTCCCGCACCGCCAGCATGGTGCCGTCGGTACTGAACAGCGCCGCACCGTGCAGGCCGCCGGTGCTGGCGAAAATCTTTTGCGC
>NZ_JAEMSG010000058.1:7783-18754 GCF_016462945.1 Mycolicibacterium sp.
GCGCCGAACGCAACCGGGCCGGTAACTCGGTCAGCGTCCTCGCCGATACCGAGGCGGGGTCATCACCCGGAGCATGGCGGCTGGCCAGCCAGATGGCTTCCAGTGAGGCCTTGCCGCAGACTCCGCAGGAGGATGTCGTATAGAAGTTGCGGGTGATGTCCACCTCGGGCATCTGCACCCCTGGTTGCAATGTCACGTCGAGGGTGTTGTAGGTATTCATACCGTCTTGCTCAGCGCCTCGGCAATATCGCACCGTCGCGACGTCGGCCCGGTCGTTGATGACACCCTCGGTGAGCAGGAACCCTTGCGCCAGTTCGAAATCCGAGCCTGGCGTACGCATGGTGACAGTGATCGCCGAGCCGTTGACGCGGATCTCCAGTGGCTCTTCGACAACGACGGTTTCCGGGCGTTCGGTGATGCTCGCCTCGTCTGCTGAGGCGGTTAGATGGCTGACGCGACGCCGAGATGTGACTCGTCCCATCTATTCCTCCCGCCGCATCGACAGGGCGAACAGCCGAAGATCGCGACGGTCGCCTGCGGGTTGGTGATCAGGTTCGACGACCAGCCTGGGTGGTGCTGTTGACCCCAGTTGCTGCCGAGGATCAGCAACCGCTCGCCATCGCGCAGATAGTTGAGCGCGCACGCGCGCGGCTGACCGGACTGTCGCCCGGTCGTCGTCAACAACGGTGTGGGCAGCGTGGTGGGTCCGAACAGGGTGTATTTGCCCCGCGTTGCCATCAGGATTCTGCGGTCCAACGGGGCCAGTGCGCGCAGCAACCGTGACCCCGGACCCGACGAGGCGAACGCGTAGGCGGGCGCGAACGCCGGCGACATCATCTCCCGACCCCAGTGCGGGTCGGGCAAGGAAGCTGTCACGCCCGTCAATGCTGCCCCCCGCCGCTACGCCGGGTATTACCGCCCGGCATCTCACTTCTTGATAATCGCTCATCGCAATAGTGGCCGATGACACAGATCCAGTCTGTCATCCTGACCGGCATGGTCGAGACCGGCTTCGGGCCCGATGTCGCCAAGACCGCCGATGTGTCGGCCGAGGCGATCGTGGTGCACGATGCACAGGTGGACAATCCGGCCTCCGCCGTCGCACTGTCGCGGCTCAGTGAGCAGAATCTTGAGTACACCGCTATGGGTGTCGACTCACCGTGGTGACGAGCGTGCCCCTGGCGGCCGTGGTGTTGGCCGGCGGAGCCTCCCGACGGATGGGCCGCGACAAGGCCACCATGGCGCACCCTGACGCGCACCTCTCACCAGGCGGCCCGACGATGGTCGAGTACACCGTCGACCTGCTGAAGTCCCGCTGCGCCCCGGTATTCGTCATCGCCGCACCCGGCCAAGCACTGCCCGCGCTGGACGCTGAGGTGTTGCGTGACGAGGTGCGTGGCGTAGGCCCGCTGCTGGCGACCGGCCGGGGGCTGCGGGCGGCCGCGGCCGCGGGGGCGGACCGGGCCTTCGTGAGCGCGGTGGACATGCCGTACCTGTCACTGGATGTCATCGAGGAGCTTGTCGGCTACCGGGGCGTCGACATCGTGCTGCCCTGGGACGGCCGCGACCACTATCTTGCCGGGATCTTTTCCACCGCGTTGGCTGACCAGATCGACATCCTCGTCGGCGTAGGTCAGCGCAGCATGCGTGCCCTGGCCGACACCGTGGTCACGCAACGGGTTGTGCTGCCGCCAGGTCGGGCCCTGACGAACCTCAATCACTGGGCCGACACGCCGGGCTGACCTGGGCCGTCGATCAAAAAAAACCCGGCGCAGCACTCGAAAACTGTTAAAGATGTTATTCGTGTGAATATTGTTATTTGTGTGGCCAATTTCCCTGTGCCTTGGCTCACAAATCCGCTGTGATTTGGGTCACATCCTGACGGCGCGGATCGCGGTTTCGCGCCACTGGGGATCGCCGCACTGACCTGCGCGAAGCCCGGGCGATTCGCCGCCGTAATCAGTCTGTTATCTGAAAGATATTGGCATGTCATTGACGTGACCGAGGGCAATGCGCTGCGTATCTTCCAAATCGGTCCGTCAAACGGGCCGCTAAATCCACATGATGAAGTCCCTGCGTGTGAGCGGGGGTCGGGTTCTCATGCGATACCCCCCGGGGTGCGCCAGCCGGCCACCGCAGTCGTGCCAGACAGAGACGGCGCGACCCGACGAGCAGACCCGCCCTAGGGCAAGGCTGCGGCGCACGCTTGGCGAAAGGACAGTCTGTTGAAGAATCTCCGCAAGACGCTCGGAATGACCGCGCTAGCCGGCGCGATGTCGGTGGCCCCGATTGGTCTGGGCGCCGGTGTCGCGAACGCCGATAGCGTGAATTGGGACGCCATCGCGGTCTGCGAGTCTGGTGGCAACTGGGCGATCAACACGGGTAACGGCTACTTCGGCGGCCTGCAGTTCTCTCCGGGTACCTGGCATGCCAACGGTGGTAACGGCATGCCGAATCAGGCCTCCCGGTCAGAGCAGATCCGGGTGGCGGAGAACGTGCTGCGCAGCCAGGGTATTGGCGCTTGGCCGGTGTGCGGCCAACGAGGCTGACCAGGCACTTTATTCTTTCTCGCCACTTCTCTCACTGAACTCTCATCAAAATCAACTGACCCAGCCGTAACACCTGTCCCGCACGCTGCGATTCACATCACAACCGCCCGATACGGCGGTCCGCAGTCGGAAAGGGAGACCAGTGAGCATCCTCCGCAGAATCATCACCCTCGCCGCCCTCGCGTTGGGCCTGGCACTGGGAGCCCTGGCGTTGGGAAGCGGAACTGCTGCCGCCGACAGCGGTGTGAACTGGGACGCCGTCGCCAAGTGCGAGTCCGGCGGCAACTGGGCGATCAACACCGGCAACGGCTACTACGGCGGCCTGCAATTCTCACCCGCCACCTGGAAGTCCAATGGCGGAACCGGGATGCCCAATCAGGCCCCCCGTGAGGAGCAGATCCGGGTCGCCGAGAACGTCTACCGCACTCAGGGCATCGGCGCTTGGCCGACATGCGGCGCGAATGCCGGCGCCGCCGGATTCACGCCCGGCCTGGTGACCACTGTGTCGTCCGACAGCCCGGCTCCGATAAACCAGTGCCAGGGGCTGGGGCGCGGGCCGCTCGGTCTGATCGACTGGGGCCAGATGTGCCTGGCGGTCACCGATCCGGGCAAGGCCTTCGCCAACGCGATCGGCATCCGTTAAGAACCTGGACGCATACCGGCGCCATCGCTGACAACGGCTTCGGGGCCGGGCGGTAAGTTGACGCCCATGACAAGCCGCGAGTTCGACATCGTGATATACGGGGCTACCGGCTTCGTCGGCAGGCTCACCGCCGAGTATCTGGCCAAGGCCGGCGGCAGTGCCCGCATCGCATTGGCGGGGCGCTCTCCGGAACGTTTGGCGGCTGTTCGCGCGACGCTCGGTGAGTCCGCACAGTCCTGGCCGATCATCACCGCCGACGCATCCTCGCCGGCCTCCCTCGATGAGATGGCCGCGCGGACCCAGGTGGTGGTGACCACCGTCGGTCCCTACAGCCGCTACGGACTGCCGATGGTGGCGGCCTGCGCGGCAGCCGGCACCGACTACGCCGACCTCACCGGTGAGGCGATGTTCGTCCGGCAGAGTATCGACGACTACCACAAACAGGCAGTCGATACCGGAGCCCGCATCGTGCACGCGTGCGGATTCGACTCCGTTCCGTCGGACCTGAGCGTCTACGAGCTGTTCCGGCGCGTCAAGCAGGACGGTACCGGCGAGCTCGGCGAGACCAACTATGTGCTGCGCAGTTTTTCCGGCGGGGTCTCCGGCGGCACGATCGCCTCGATGATTGAGGTGTTCCGGGCGTCCTCCGGGGACCCCGACATCCGGCGGCTGCTCGCCGATCCCTACTCCCTGTCCCAAGATCGCGGCGCCGAGCCTGAACTCGGCCCCCAGCCGGATATGCCGTGGCGACGCGGTAGGGAACTTGCCCCGGAGCTGGACGGGGTGTGGGCCGCCGGCTTCGTGATGGCGATGTACAACACCCGAATCGTGCGTCGCAGCAATGCACTGCTGGACTACGCCTACGGCCGCCGATTCCGCTATGCGGAATACATGGGCGTCGGGCCGTCTGTCCTGGCTCCGGTCACCTCGGCGGCGGCTACGGCGGCAACCGCCGGTGCGGCCGCGCTGGGGGGTCGATTCTTCCGGCTCCTCCCGCGTCGGTTGGTCGAGCGAATTGCGCCCAAACCCGGCACCGGTCCCAGCGACGAAGTGCGCGAGCGGGGCTACTACCGCGTGGAGACCTATACGACCACCAGCACGGGTGCCCGATATGTAGCCACCATGTCCCAGAGTGGTGATCCCGGCTACAAGGCGACATCGGTGATGCTGGGGGAGTGCGGCCTGGCGTTGGCGCTGGACCGGGACAAACTCCCGGCGCTGCACGGCGTGTTGACGCCCGCGGCCGCCATGGGCGACGCGCTGCTGGCGCGCTTCCCGGCGGCCGGGATTTCGCTGGAATCGGCCAAGCTGAGCTAACACGGGGTGAACTCTGGTGCCGACAGCGTAATCGGCTGCACGGCCGACTTAGTGCCGACTACTGTCGGGGTGGTTCGTAGCAAATCACAACGAAAGTGAAACCCCGACATGGCCGGTCTCGAAGACCTCTATAACCAGATCCCGGTGGCGGACATCGCCAACAAGCTCGGAGCCGATCCGAGTGAGGTGAACCAGGCCATCCAGACCCTGGTGCCCACCCTGCTCGGCAGTCTGCATGAAAACGTCCAGGCCGACGATATCGATTCCACCCACCTCGAGTCGGCCGTCGTCGCCGAGGGCCAGAGCGACCTGCTGACCGGCGGCATCAATGTCGACCAGATCGACCAGGGCCAGGGCAACCAGCTGATCGCCAGCCTGTTCGGCGGCAACGACACCAACCAGGTCGCCTCGGCGCTTTCCGGCGCCGGTGCCGGCGGTGGTGACCTGATCAAGCGGCTGCTCCCGATGCTTGCGCCGATCGTGCTGGCCTATGTCGGCAAGCAGTTCGCCGCGAAGAATGCCGGCGCGCAGGCTCAGGCAGCGCCCGGCGGCGGTATCGGCGATGTTCTGGGGGGCCTCCTCGGCGGTGGTGGTGGCGGTGCCGCCAACAACCCGCTGGGCAACATTCTGGGCAGTGTGCTCGGCGGCAACCAGGGCGGAGCGATCGGCAACATTCTGGGTGGACTCCTGCGCGGCGGCAAGTAGCGGTTCGCCTCGGGGCGCAGGTCGGCCGTCGGCCTGCGCGCACCCGTTCCTAGAATCATCAGGTGCCCACCACTGATGACGCCCGCGCCGAGGCTCTCCCGAAGACGTGGGAGCCCGGTGCGGTAGAGACCGGGATCTATCAGGGTTGGGTTGACGCGGGATATTTCACCGCCGATGCCGCCAGTGCCAAACCGCCGTACTCGATCGTCCTGCCGCCGCCGAATGTGACCGGCAGCCTGCACATGGGTCACGCGCTGGATCACACCCTGATGGATGCGCTGACCCGCCGTAAGCGCATGCAGGGCTATGAGGTGCTCTGGCTTCCCGGGATGGATCATGCCGGCATCGCCACCCAGTCGCTGGTGGAGAAGCAACTGGCTGCAGATTCCACCAGTAAGGACGACCTCGGCCGGGATCGGTTCATCGAGCAGGTCTGGGAATGGAAGCAGCAGTCGGGCGGAACGATCGGCGCCCAGATGCGCCGCCTCGGCGACGGTGTCGATTGGAGTCGCGATCGGTTCACCATGGACGCGGGGTTGTCTCGCGCGGTTCGCACGATCTTCAAACGTCTCTACGACGCCGGGTTGATCTACCAGGCCGAGCGGTTGGTCAACTGGTCACCGGTGCTGCAGACCGCAATCTCCGATCTCGAGGTTAAATACGAAGAGGTCGAGGGCGAACTGGTCTCGTTCCGCTATGGCTCCCTTGATGATTCGGCGCCGCACATCGTGGTGGCGACCACCCGGATCGAAACCATGCTCGGTGACACTGCGATCGCCGTGCACCCCGATGACGATCGATACCGGCACCTGGTGGGGACCACCGTGGCGCACCCCTTCCAGGACCGCGAGATCGTGATCGTGGCCGACGAACATGTCGATCCGGAATTCGGAACCGGCGCTGTCAAAGTCACACCGGCGCACGACCCGAACGACTTCGAGATCGGTATGCGGCACAACCTGGCGATGCCGTCGATCATGGACACCCGCGGTCGGATAGTCGGCACCGGAACGCAGTTCGACGGTATGGACCGTTTCGAAGCCAGGACGCAAGTCCGCGAGGCACTAGCCGCCGCCGGCCGCGTCGTGGCGGAGAAACGCCCGTATCTGCACAGTGTCGGGCATTCCGAACGCAGTGGCGAGCCGATCGAACCGCGATTGAGTCTGCAGTGGTGGGTCAAGGTCGAATCGTTGGCCAAGGCTGCCGGTGATGCGGTGCGGGGCGGCGATATCGTCATTCACCCCAAAAGCCTGGAGCCGCGCTGGTTCGACTGGGTCGACGATATGCACGACTGGTGCATCTCGCGTCAGCTGTGGTGGGGACATCGCATCCCGATCTGGCACGGCCCAGACGGGCAACGCGTGTGCGTCGGACCGGACGAGACGCCACCCGAGGGCTGGGAGCAGGACCCGGACGTGCTCGACACCTGGTTCTCTTCGGCATTGTGGCCGTTCTCCACCATGGGCTGGCCGGATCGCACAGCTGACCTCGAGAAGTTCTATCCGACAGGCGTTCTCGTCACCGGCTACGACATCCTCTTCTTCTGGGTGGCCCGCATGGTGATGTTCGGCACGTTCGTGTCGGGTGACGATGCCATCACCGGCGGCGGGAAACGCGGCCCCCAGGTCCCGTTCACGAATGTCTTCCTGCACGGCCTGATTCGCGATGAACACGGCCGGAAAATGAGCAAGTCCCGCGGCAATGGCATCGACCCACTGGACTGGGTGGAGTTGTTCGGGGCTGACGCACTGCGGTTCACGCTGGCGCGCGGTGCCAGCCCCGGTGGTGACCTGTCCATCGGCGAGGACCACGCCCGAGCGTCGCGTAACTTCGCCACCAAGCTGTTCAACGCGACCCGTTTCGCGCTCATGAACGGTGCCGCGCTGGCGCCGCTGCCCGGGATCGATGAGTTGACCGACGCCGACCGGTGGATCCTAGGTCGCGCCGAAGAGGTTCGCGCCGAGGCGGATTCGGCGTTCGAGTCCTATGAGTTCAGCCGGGCCTGTGAATCGCTCTATCACTTCGCCTGGGACGAATTCTGCGACTGGTACCTGGAGCTGGCCAAGGTGCAGCTCGGCCGGGGCTTGCAACACACCACCGCGGTGCTCGCCGCAGTCCTCGACACAGTGCTCAAGCTGCTGCACCCGGTCATGCCTTTCGTCACCGAGGTGCTGTGGCAGGCGTTGACCGGTGGTGAGTCCCTCGTGATCGCCGACTGGCCACAGGCCAGTGGTGTCACGCTGGATCCCGTTGCTGCACTTCGGGTTGCCGATGTTCAGAAGCTGGTCACCGAGATACGCCGGTTCCGCAGTGATCAAGGTCTGGCGGACCGCCAGAAGGTATCGGCCCGCCTCGATGGAATCGAGCAGGCCGGGCTGCGCGAACAGGTGGCGGCGGTGACGGCGCTGGCGTGGCTGACCGAACCGGCAGCCGACTTCAACGCCACCGCACAGCTGGAGGTGCGGCTGTCGACCGGCACCGTTGCGGTCGAGCTGGATACCTCCGGCACGGTCGACGTCGCGGCCGAACGACGCAGGCTGGAGAAGGACCTGGCCACCGCGCAGAAGGATCTGGCGGCAACCGCGGCCAAGCTCGGCAATAAGGCTTTCCTGGCCAAGGCGCCAGGCGACGTCGTCGACAAGATTCGCGAACGACAGAAACTGGCCCAGGAAGAAACCGACCGGATCGCCGCGCGCCTGGTTGCGCTGGCATGAGCGCCCGGATTCCGACGCCCGACGAGATCGCATCCCTGCTCCAGGTCGAACATCTGTTGGATCAGCGCTGGCCGGAGACCAAACTAGAGCCCAGCACGGCGCGCATTTCCGCACTGATGGAATTGCTTGGCTCTCCTCAACTCAGCTATCCCTGTATTCACATCGCCGGCACCAATGGCAAGACGTCGGTTGCCCGGATGATTGACGCATTGCTGACCGCCCTCGACCGACGGACCGGGCGCACGACCAGCCCGCATCTGCAGTCGGCTGTCGAACGTATTGTCATCGACAACGAGCCGATCAGCCCGGCGAAATATGTCGAAACCTATTGCGAGATAGAGCCGTTCGTGCAGATGGTCGATGCACAGTCGCAAGCGGGTGAATTCGGACCGGACGGACCGGCCATGAGCAAATTTGAGGTCGTCACGGCGATGGCCTTTGCGGCGTTCGCCGATGCACCGGTCGATATCGCCATCATCGAGACAGGGATGGGTGGCCGGTGGGATGCCACCAACGTCGTCGACGCTCCGGTCGCGGTCATCACGCCAATCGGCATCGATCACGCCGAATACCTCGGCGACACCGTCGCCGAGATCGCCGCAGAGAAGGCCGGCATCATCGGCTCGCCCCGCGGTGACCTTGTTCCGGTCGACACCGTCGCGGTCATCGGCCGGCAGGCACCCGAGGCCATGGAAGTCCTGCTGGCCCAAGCTGTGCGCGCCGACGCCGCGGTGGCGCGGGAGGACTCTGAGTTCGCGGTGCTGAGCCGCCAGGTCGCCGTCGGCGGGCAACTGATCGAGCTGCAAGGCCTCGGTGGGGTGTACCCGGACATCTTCCTGCCGTTGCATGGCGAACATCAGGCGCACAACGCCGCGATCGCGCTGGCCGCCGTCGAAGCGCTGTTCGGTGCCGGGCCGCAGCGCCAACTCGATATCGACGCCGTGCGTGCGGGGTTCGCCGCGGCGACCAGCCCGGGACGGCTGGAACGGATGCGCACCGCGCCGACGGTCTTCATCGACGCGGCCCACAACCCCGCCGGAGCCGCGGTGCTCACCAGGGCACTGGCCGAGGAGTTCGATTTCAGGTTCCTGGTGGGTGTGCTCAGCGTGCTTGCCGACAAGGACGTGAGCGGAATCCTGGCCGCCCTGGAGCCGGCCTTTGATCTGGTGGTGATCACCGACAACGGCTCACCACGCGCGCTGGACGTCGAATCGCTGGCCTTGCGCGCCGAGGAGGTGTTCGGCCCCGAGCGCGTGGTGCGCGCGCCGACCCTGGCCGACGCCATCGAGACCGCCACGGCTCTGGTCGAGGACGCCAAGGTCGACGGGCTCTCCGGGGCGGGCATCGTCATCACCGGCTCGGTCGCCACCGCCGGCGCCGCCCGCACGCTGTTCGGTAAGGACCCGCTGTGACCGAGCAGATTCCCGGGACTGTCGGGTCCGAGGCCCCCCGGCCGGCGGATCCCTGGAAGAGCTTCCGCGGAGTCATGGCCGGAACCCTGATCCTCGAGATGATCGCGGTACTGCTGGCCTTGCCGGTAGTCGGTGCTGTCGGCGGTGGACTGACGGCGTGGTCGATCTCCTATGTGATCGGGTTCGCGATTCTGTTGGGACTACTGGCTGGGATGCAGGGACGGCCGTGGGCCATCTGGGCGAACCTCGGCGTGCAGTTGCTGCTCGTTGCCGGATTCTTCATCTACCCGGCAATCGGATTCATGGGATTACTGTTCGGGGTGGTCTGGGCTGTGATCGCGTATCTGCGCACCGAGGTGCTGCGCCGAGAGCGACTGGGCCTGTTACCGGGCCAGCAATCGCCGCATGGCTGAGAAGGTACGCTGTGGGCCGTGAACGAGCGGACTCTTGTGCTGATCAAACCCGACGGCGTGCAGCGGCGGGTGATCGGCGACATCATCAGCCGTATCGAACGCAAGGGCCTGAAGATCGCCGCGCTCGAACTCAAGAACGTCGACGATGCACTGGCGCGGGCGCACTATTCCGAGCATGCCGACAAGCCCTTCTTCGGCTCGCTGTTGGAGTTCATCACCTCCGGTCCGGTGATCGCCGCAGTTCTGGAGGGCCCCCGCGCGATCGCGGCATTCCGCCAGATCGCCGGCGGGACCGATCCCGTGGAGAAGGCCGCACCCGGCACGATCCGCGGCGACCTGGGACTGGAGACCCAGTTCAACCTGGTGCACGGCTCCGATTCGCCGGAGTCGGCCGCCCGCGAGATTCAGCTCTGGTTCCCGGCCCGCTGACCGCTTCGCGGACCGTCGGCTCGATACCTGCCGCCGGTGTGGGATACTCGTAGCGGGTGAACGGCAACGGGCATCCGGAATGAGATTTCGCGACGTGCGCGACCACCGCGGCCTGCGGTGCGGCGCGGACCGTCGACAATCGCCATTCAGACCATAGACAAACGAGCCCGGGTAACGACCCGGGCCACAGCGTTAGCCCTCGAGTGGCCGCGTCAGTACGACGCGCCCGGGGGCTTGAGGAGGCTCAGTGGCCGATGATGATCTTACCCAGGACCTGCCCGAAAGCCCGTTGCAGTGGCAGCCGCCCGCGACCGATGAGCAGGCGCTGCCCGAACGGCTGAGAGTACACACGCTGGCGCGTGCGTTGGGCACTACCAGCAGGCGGGTTCTTGACGCGCTCACCCGGCTCGACGGGCGCTCCCGTAGCGCGCAGTCCAGCGTCGACCAGGCCGATGCCTTGCGGGTGCGCGAAGTGCTGGCCGCCGAACCTGCCGACGGTGCGCTTGCGGCCCCCGGTGCTGAGGCCGCCCCCGTTGCTGAAATCCCCGCCGAGGAGCCGCCGGCGTATATGCCGCTGTTCGTCGCTCCCCCACCCGTCGTAGCCGCGCGTGCTGATCAGGGCGATCGCGATGCCGACGGTAACGATGACGACGACCCGGACTCCGGTGACGACGACACAGCAGACGTCGACTCCGCCGACCGACCGGCTAACCGCCGCCGCCGCCGCGGCCGTCGTGGCCGGGGCCGGGGCCGGGGCGAGGCGGGCGGCGAAGGTGAGGATGACGACTC
>NZ_JAEMSG010000152.1 GCF_016462945.1 Mycolicibacterium sp.
AACAACAAACAAAAACCACCAAACACACTATTGAGTTCTCAAACAACAAGACCCGCTAGAAACCCGCGAGCAGGGCAACCTTACCAGCGTACTTCAGTTGAAGATCCAGGTCAACTGGCCGTCCGCCATCCGAAGGTTGGCACGACTGGCGACTCGAGTCCTCTAATCTCCGCGCTCGATCTCGGCACCCAATCCCTGGAGGATCTCGACGAACAACGGGTATCCGCGATCGACGTGGAACACGTCGTGGACCTCGGTCTCCCCGTCGGCCACCAGGCCGGCCAGCACCAGACCCGCGCCGGCGCGGATATCTGAGCACCACACCGGCGCACTGGACAGTTGCGAAATCCCCCGCACCACCGCGTGATGGCCGTCGGTCCGGGCATCGGCCCCGAGTCGGATCATCTCCTCAACGAAGCGGAACCGTGCCTCGAAAACATTCTCGGTGATCATCGAAGTGCCGTCGGCGATCGATGCCATCGCGATGGCCATCGGCTGGAGGTCGGTCGGGAACCCGGGAAATGGCAGTGTCGAGATATTGCACGCCTTAGGCCGCTCGTACTGCACCACCCGGAAACCATCGTCGTGCTGGGTCACCGTCGCGCCGGCGTCGTGCAGTTTGTGCAATACCAACTGCAGGTGCGCCGGATCGACACCGGTGACCGAGATATCACCTCGCGTCATCGCTGCGGCGATCCCCCACGTGGCCGCGACAATCCGGTCTCCGATCACGCGATGCTCGGTCGGGTGCAGCTTCGACACACCGGTGATCGTCAACGTCGGCGTGCCGGAGCCCTCGATCTGCGCACCCATCTGCTTGAGCATCTCGCACAGATCCATAACATCCGGCTCGCGCGCGGAGTTGTGAATTGTGGTGACACCTTCGGCGAGGACCGCAGCCATCAGGATGTTCTCAGTCGCCCCGACCGAGGGGAACTCAAGCTGGATCTCGGCTCCGCGCAACCTCTCGGCGGAGGCGACGACGCAGCCGTGTTCGATGACGCACTCGGCACCGAGTTGACGCAGACCGGACTGGTGCATGTCCAGGGGACGCGAGCCGATCGCATCACCACCGGGCAGGGCGACCCTTGCCCGCTTGCAGCGGCCGACGAGCGGACCGAGCACACACACCGATGCCCGGAACTGACGGACGGCGGCGAAGTCGGCCTCATACTTCAGCTCATCGGGGGAGGTGATACGAACCACGGATCCGTCGAGTTCGACGTTCGCGCCCAGACCGCGCAGCACTTCCGCCATCAGCGGGACGTCGAGGATGTCGGGGCAGTTGGTGATCGTGGTGGTCCCCTCGGCCAACAGGCTGGCCGCCATCAGCTTCAGAACGCTGTTCTTCGCACCCCCGACGGCAACCTCACCAGCCAACCGGCGCCCGCCGGTAACCAGGAAACGCTCGCCCACGGCCGATAGCTTAGTTGAGGCGGCGTGAGGTTCCATCCGTCTCAGCCGGTACGGTTGTCACTCATGGCAGTACACCTGACCCGCATCTACACCCGGACCGGCGACGACGGGACATCGGGGCTCAGCGATTTCTCGCGAGTGGAGAAGAACGATCCGCGGCTGATCGCCTACGCGGACTGCGATGAGGCCAACGCCGCGATCGGAGCGGCGGTGGCATTGGGCCAGCCCGAGGAATCACTGCGCGCAGTCCTCACCCGGATTCAGAACGACCTTTTCGATGCCGGCGCCGATCTGGCCACACCCATAGTGCCGAATCCCGATCGGGCACCGTTGCGCATCACCGAGGGATACATCGAGCGACTGGAGCAGTGGTGCGACGAGTACAACGAGACCTTGCCTGCGCTGAACTCCTTCATCCTGCCGGGCGGCACCGCGCTGTCGGCGCTCCTGCACGTCGCACGAACGGTGTCGCGCCGTGCGGAGCGGTCGGCGTGGGTCGCGGTGAAGGCACATCCGGAGACGGTCAGTCCGCTGCCGGCCCGCTACCTCAACCGCCTGTCGGATCTGTTGTTCATCCTGTCGCGGGTGGCCAACGCTGGCGATGACGTGCTCTGGAAGCCGGGCGGGCGAAGCTAGGCGGCACTGCGACGCGTCCTCGGTGATGGCCGGGACTCGACCCAGGACAGAAAAGCGGTGAGCGCGCCGCGATCCAGTGCCATCTCATAGCCGCGATTCAGACTGCCCGTGCCGTCGTGAAGTTCGAGGACGGCGGTCTCCTCAGTCATGATGTCGAACTCGTCACCGCGCGGAGAGCGCCTGGCGGTGATCTCCAGCCCGCGTCGGGACAATCTGCGGTCGGGCCACAGTCGCAGGCTCGACAGCCGGTAGAACTGGGCTTCGTCGCCGCGGTAACGGATCACGCCATGCCGCCAGCCATGTCCGCCGACGGCGGGGATATCGCGAAGAATGGCCGCCGTTCCGCCCTGCCCCAGATTCCAGAGCCGGATGATCAATGCGAGAACAATCAGCAGCAGAACACCGATAAGCGCGACCATGATCATCATCGACGCGCGCATCGGTCTAGTCGAGCTGGCCGAGGGCTCGCAGCCGGGCCCTTCCGCGGGCCGCCGTCTGCGGATCGTCCGAGGCGGCGTCGGACTTGGCGGCGTCCGCGTCGATCTCCGAAGCGAACTCGGCTGACTCCGCCAGGATCCGTACCCCGGCCTCGGTCACCGACATGTACCCGCCGTCGACGGCGATGCGCAGATCGTCCTCACCCTCGCGCTCCACGCGCACCATCGCGTCATCGACCAACTGGGCCACCAGCGGGATGTGGTTGGGCAGAATGCCGATCTCGCCGGATGTGGTCCTGGTGAACACGAAAGTCCCTTTACCCGACCATATCTTGCGTTCCACGGCTACGATCTCGACGTCCAAATCGGCCATCTCACATCACCTTTCGCGGTCTGATCGGGGGTACCGGGCTCATCACAACTTGGCGCCGAGGCTCTCTGCCTTCTTCGCCAGATCATCCAGTCCGCCGATCAGGAAGAATGCCTGCTCGGGAAGGTGGTCGAAGTCGCCCTTGGCCAGCTTGTCGAAGGCCTCCACGGTCTCCTTCAGCGGAACCGTCGAACCGGGCTGCCCGGTGAACTGCTCAGCTGCCATCATGTTCTGGCTCAGGAAGCGCTCGATCCGGCGCGCCCGGTAGACCAACTGCTTGTCCTCCTCGGAAAGTTCGTCGATACCGAGGATGGCGATGATGTCCTGCAGATCCTTGTAGCGCTGCAAAATCCGAATGACCTCCTGGGCGACGCGGTAGTGCTCCTCGCCGACAACGCTCGGGTGCAGGATCGTCGAGCTGGACGCCAGCGGATCCACCGCCGGGAAGATACCTTTGGAGAACACCGCACGGGAGAGCTCCGTGGTCGCGTCGAGGTGCGCGAAGGTGGTCGCCGGCGCCGGGTCGGTGTAGTCGTCGGCGGGCACGTACACGGCCTGCATCGAGGTGATCGACCGGCCGCGAGTCGAGGTGATGCGCTCCTGCAACTGGCCCATCTCGTCGGCCAGTGTCGGCTGGTAGCCCACCGCCGAGGGCATGCGGCCCAGCAGGGTCGACACCTCGGAGCCGGCCTGGGTGAAGCGGAAGATGTTGTCGATGAACAACAGGACGTCCTGGTTCATCTCGTCACGGAAGTACTCCGCCATGGTCAGCGCCGACAGTGCCACCCGCATGCGGGTGCCCGGCGGCTCGTCCATCTGACCGAAAACCAGCGCGGTGTCCTTGAGCACGTTGGCCTCGCGCAACTCCACCCAGAGGTCATTGCCCTCGCGGGTGCGCTCCCCCACACCGGCGAACACCGAGGTGCCACCGAAGTTACGGGCGATGCGGTTGATCATTTCCTGGATCAGCACCGTCTTGCCCACGCCGGCACCGCCGAAAAGGGCGATCTTTCCGCCACGCACATACGGGGTGAGCAGGTCGACGACCTTCAGGCCGGTCTCGAGCATTTCGGTGCGCGGTTCGAGTTCGTCGAATGGCGGCGGGCGGCGATGGATTGACCACTTCTCGAAGTCCTTGCCGTAGCCGGGGTCATCGAGGCAGGCGCCCAGGGCGTTGAACACGTGTCCCTTGACTCCTTCGCCGACCGGCACCGAGATCGAGGCGCCGGTGTCGGTCACTTCGGTGCCGCGCACCAAACCGTCGGTGGGCTGCATGGAGATACAGCGCACCAGGTTGTCGCCGAGGTGCTGGGCCACCTCGAGGGTCAAGGTCTTGGCCATGGCCGCCAGCGCGATGTCGGCGTGCAGTGCGTTGAACAACTCCGGTACCGCGCCGCGGGGGAACTCCACGTCGACGACGGGGCCGGTGACACGCACCACCCGACCGGAGGTTTCCTTGCTGCCCGAGGTGCTGTGTGTCTCTGCGGTGACAGTCATGTTCTTTCTTCGCTTCCTGGAGGGTTCTACTTCGCTGCGTCGGACAGTGCGTTCGCACCGCCGACGATTTCGGAGATTTCCTGGGTGATCTGAGCCTGCCGTTCCCGGTTGGCCATCAGAGTCAGCACCTTGATGAGATCGTCGGCGTTATCGGAGGCCGCCTTCATCGCTCGGCGCCGCGACGCCGACTCCGACGCTGCCGCCTCAAGCAATGCCGAGAAAATCCGGGTCGCCACATAACGCGGGAGCAGCGACTCGAACAGCGTGGTGGCGTCGGGTTCGAACGAGAACAACGTGTGCGGCCCGGTATCGGATTCCACGTACTCCACGACCATGGGTGCAATCCGGCGCGCCTCGGCACTCTGGGTGAGCATTGAGCGAAATTCCGTGAACACAATATGCAACTCGTCGACACCGAGGATTCCGTCGGTGCCCGCGCTGTCGCCCTCATCATCAGCACCGGCCAGGAAGGCCTCAACCAATGTATCGGCTATCTCCCGGGCGTTCTCGTAGATCGGTTTGTCGGTGAAGCCGATCCATGACCCTGCCACCGTCCAGTTGCGGAAGGTGTAGTAGCTCAATGCCTTCCGGCCGACGGTGTATAGCACCGGAGTCTTTCCCTCGTCCCGCAGCAGCGAGAAGAGTTCCTCGGAGCGGCGCAGCAGGTTGGCGTTGTAGGCACCGCACAACCCGCGGTCCGAGGACACCACCAACACCGCGGCCCGCTTCGGGTTCTTCCGCTCAACCAGCAGCGGATGGTCCAGAGCCGACTCGGCCGCGAGGTTGGTGAGCATGTCGGTGATCTCGGCCGAATAGGGCCGAGCC
>NZ_JAEMSG010000221.1 GCF_016462945.1 Mycolicibacterium sp.
AAGTTGCGTGACGCAGCGACAGTCCTACGCGAGATGCCGTTTCTTCGCGTGGCCGCGGTCACCGGGGCTGCCTTCTTTATGCTCGTGGCGCCGGTGCAGCACTTGATGCCCGCCGTCGTGGGAAAAGATGCTCCAGCGATTCTGGTTGGAGTGTTCATCGGGGCGATCGGGGTGGGCTCGGTGTTGGCTAACCCGATCATCGGTCGTCAGAAGACCGGCAGTCAACAGAATCAGCGGCTGATGCAGTTGGGACTTCTGATTGCGACTGCGGGTTTGGTCGTACTGGCCCTCGGGGCCCAGTACGGAATCGTGGTGGGCCTGCTGGCGGCGATGCTGATCGGATTCGGTAGGGAGTTTGTCTATGTCGGGGGAGTGTCGACCGCTACTGTCGGAGTTCCGTTCGAGATGCGCGGGCGGTCCATGGGCGTGTTGAGCGTCATCGTCAATGGCGGGTGCGCGCTCGGCGCAATCGGCCTCGGCTTGCTGGCCGACCGGTTGGGCACGACGTGGATGTTGCTGGCGGCCGCTGGGGTGGTTCTGATCGTGTTCGGATATCTCATTTCGCGGCCCGCCGGCGATCCGACCCGACAGGTGACGGTGCACCCGGGCATTAACTTGCAGTCGGTGACCGCCGAGGCGGCGCGAACGCCGTAGCCAGCGTCAGGTCCGCGGGCCCGCCACCGACGATCGTCCCGCTGATGGTCACGTCGTGTCCTCGGGGATTCCGCAGGAGCGGGATCTTATTCGCGAGATGCGTTCGGCGCCAGCGCGAGCCATGGGACTCAAGGAGCCGTGCGGCTCCCCGACAGCCCCTTGCCGAGATGCATGCCCGAATCGAGCAGCAGTAGTTCGCCCGTCATCGTTACGGCACCATCGATCAACCAGATCACCGCATCGGCAACCTCGCCCGGAGTGCTGGCCCGCTCCAGCGGAACGGCCTGTTCGTATTGGCTTTTCAGCAGCTCCATGCCGCCCTCGCCGGCTCCGCTTGCAAACCAACGGCTGAGAATCAGACCCGGGCAGACGGCATTCACTCGCACATCTGGTGCAAGCATCCTCGCCGCGTTCAGGGTGAGGGCGTTGAGCGCTCCTTTGGAGGCGATGTAGGGGGCCGAGGTGCCGATCCCGAGCGCCCCGGCCATCGACGAGACGTTCACGATCGCCCCTTTGGCCTTCTTTAGCTCCGGCGCACAGGCGCGGATCATCTGGAAGGGCCCGATCAGATTCACGGCGTAGATGTCATGGAAGACCTGCGCATCGAGCCCTTCCCAGCCCGCCATGCTGGCAATCGACGTGCGGCCCGCATTATTCACCAACGCGTCGATGCGTCCCCAGCGATCGACTGCGGCGTCGACCATGCTGCGGCAGGCAGCGTCGTCGGCGACGTCGGCCCGTACCACCAGGGTGTCGGCACCAGCCTCGGTGCAGGCTGCGGCCGATGCCGCGGCTTCGGTCTCACTCTTCGTGTAGTTGATGACGACGTCGTACCCGCGGCGTGCCAGGCCCAAGACCGTGGCGGCGCCCACACCCGTGGCCGACCCTGTTACGACGGCGACCTTTCGCTCTGGCATCTCACACTCCCTGCACATTGGCCTCGCTACCGCC
>NZ_JAEMSG010000059.1 GCF_016462945.1 Mycolicibacterium sp.
CCCTTACAACCCTACCGATCACCCCACCGGGTTGGTTCTCCAGAGGTCGCCGAGCGACAGCCCGGCCGATTCCAGCAACCGCCGGGTGACGGTCAGTCCGAGGCCGACCACATTGGAGGGGTCGCCGTCGACGCCGTCGACGAACCAGCCGCCCAGGCCGTCGATGGTGAAGGCGCCTGCCACATTCAGTGGTTCGCCACTGGCGATATAGGCGGTCAACTCGGCCTCGGTGGGCACACCGAACCGCACCGTGGTCACCTCCGCCGCAGTCTCGGTGCACAGCACTCGCGTGTCCAGCATGCGGATGATGCAATGTCCGGTGAAGAGTTGCCCGGATTTGCCGGCCATCGAATTCCATTGCTGCCGAGCCTGTTCCGGCGTGCCCGGCTTGCCCCGTAGCTCACCGTTGACATAGAGCATCGAGTCACACCCGATCACCACGCAGTCGGCGCTCACCTGTGCGTCCAGCTCGCGGGCCACTGAATCGGCTTTGGTCTGCGCCAGTGTGGTGACTACGGCGGCCGGGTCGGGGTTGGGGCCCAGCGCCGCGATGAGGGCGTCCTCGTCGACGCCGGACACGGCGATCTGGGGGTCTATCCCGGCGCTGCGGAGCACCCGGCGCCGACCGGTTGAGGCCGAACACAGCACGACCCGGGTCATCGGCTGCCGTTATCGGCTGCCCCGGGCGACAGCCCGATCATCGGCGGAGGTGGGTGCGCTCCAGCAGGGTGACGCGCTGCCAACTGGTGAACGGATAGCGCAGCTTGTCCACCGGGTGGCCCCAGAGGTTGCGTTCGGATGGGCCGGATTCGGCCGACGCGCCACCGAGCCCGGCCAGCACCGTCACCACCGCCGCGATCTCGGCGTCGGTGGGGTTGCCCTTGAGCACCCGGATCGCGGTCACAGGGGCCGGATCGTTCGCCTCACTCGTTCGGCTCACAGGGGCCGGATCGTTCGCCTCACTCGTTCGGCTCACAGGTGCCTGATCGTTCGCCTCACTCGTTCGGCTCACAGGGGCCGGATCGTTCGCCTCACTCGTTCGGCTCACAGGGGAATATTCCCATGCTTCTTGGGCGGGGTCTGGACGAGCTTGCGCTCCAGCAGTCGCAGCGCACCGGCGATGTATCCGCGGGTGTGCGAGGGCGGGATGACCGCGTCGACGTATCCGCGTTCGGCCGCGACGTACGGGTTCACCAGGGTGTCCTCGTAATCGCGTTGCAGTTCCAGCCGCAGTGCGTCGACGTCCTGGCCGTCGCGCGCTGCCTCGGTGAGTTGTTTGCGATAGACGAAGCCCACCGCGCCGGAGGCGCCCATCACCGCGATTTGCGCACTCGGCCAGGCCACGTTGACGTCGCAACCCATATCCTTGGAGCCCATCACGCAGTACGCGCCGCCGTAGGCCTTGCGGGTGATGACGGTGATCTTGGCGACGGTGGCCTCGCCGTAGGCGTACAGCAGCTTTGCGCCGCGCCGGATGATGCCGTTGTACTCCTGCTCGGTGCCCGGCAGGAAGCCCGGAACGTCGACCAGCATGATGATCGGGATGTTGAAGCAGTCGCAGGTCCGAATGAACCGTGCGGCCTTTTCCGAGGCGTTGATGTCCAGGCAGCCGGCGAACTGGGTGGGCTGGTTAGCCACGATGCCGACCGGCCGGCCGTCCACTCTCCCGAAGCCGACGATGATGTTCTGCGCGTAACCCGCTTGAACTTCCAGGAATTCGTCGTCATCGAGAATGCGGGTGATGACCTCGTGCATGTCGTAGGGCTGGTTTGGTGAGTCCGGGATCAGGGTGTCGAGTTCGAGGTCCTCCTCGGTGAGGTTGTCCTCGATCGCACCCGGATGCGGCGGTGCCGGATGGCGCGGCGGCTCGGCGTAGTTGTTGGCAGGCAGGTAGCTCAGCAGGTCGCGCACATAGTCGAAGGCGTCCTGCTCGCCGGAGGCGACGTAGTGCGCGGTGCCGGACTTCGACATGTGGGTCTGCGCGCCGCCGAGTTCCTCCATGGTGACGTCCTCACCGGTGACGGTCTTGATGACGTCGGGTCCGGTGATGAACATCTGGCTGGTCTCGTTGACCATGACGACGAAGTCGGTGAGCGCGGGGCCGTAGACGTGACCGCCTGCCGCGGCTCCCATGATCAGTGAGATCTGCGGGATCACACCGGAGGCCAGGATGTTGTTGCGGAAGATCTTGCTGTAGAGGCCGAGTGAGACGACGCCCTCCTGGATGCGGGCGCCGGCACCGTCGTTGATGCCGATGAGCGGGCGTCCGGTCTTGAGCGCAAGCTCCTGAACCTTGACGATCTTCTCGCCGTAGACCTCACCGAGGCTGCCGCCGAACACCATGGCGTCCTGGCTGAAGATGCAGACGTCGCGGCCGTCGATGGTGCCGTAGCCGGTGACCACGCCGTCGCCGACCGGCCGGTTGTCCTGCAGGCCGAAGTTCGTGGAGCGGTGGCGCGCCAGACCGTCGAGTTCGACGAAGGAATCCTCATCCAGCAGGGCCAGGATGCGCTCGCGGGCGGTCAACTTGCCTTTGGCGTGGGTTTTCTCGACCGCCGCCTCGCCCACCGGATGCAGCGTCTCCTCGGTGCGCTTACGCAGATCGGCCAGCTTGCCGGCCGTCGTGTGGATATCCGGTTCGGTAACGCTCGTCATGGATGACGATGTTAGCCCCCGGCCACCGGCGACCTCGGCTACGGGCGCGACCAGTTGTCGGGCCATCCGCCGAAGCCGAAAGCCTGGTGGTCGTTGATCTCCAGGCGGTAGGTGGTGGGTTCGTCAGGCCAGTCGTTGACCAGCACCACCCACTCGTCGCCGTTCACCGTGGCGCGGTACGGCCGGGTGGCGGTGCCGGTGGGAAGCCAGTCGACGGCCGTGCCCAGCGCGGACTCCGGCGTGGGCACCGCGGGTGCGGGTAGGCCATGCTGGTGGCGCAGTGCGCTCACGGCCTCGTAGAACGTGACGACGTCCACCACGTCGACGTCGCCCCCGGCCGGTGCGACCACCGCGGCGAGTTGTGACATGTCGCGCACCAGGTATCCGGTCGACCAGTCGAAGGCCAGGACGTCCATACCGCCGTCCACCATCGGCACCGAGCGCACCGGTCGCGCCCCGGCGATCACGAACACCGGCGCCGGCGACGGCCCGCGCCGGCGTTTCCGGCCCAGGGAGATACCCGGGGGGAGCTTGCGCCAAAGCCGGCCGATCTCACGAACGAGGTCGGCGAGTTCGTCATCCTCGCCGGGCAGCCCGGCGGCCAACGTCTCGGTGTTGATCGCGGTCCAGGCGAGCCACGTGCCGGCGGCCTCGATAGCGGTGGGGCCGAAACCGGCGTCGATCACCGCACGCATGCCGCCGAGCGCTTCAGCGACCGCGCGGGTGGCGGGGTGTGCGGGTGGGTGCACGTCCAGCCAGGCGAAGGCCTCGTCGAGGCGGGCGATGAGGGTGGTCAGCGGGTACGTCATCGGGTGGCCTTGCTAATTGCGGTGCGGGTGGCGTAGGAGAACATCATGGGCTATCCCGACAATGTTCTGGCCGACGGCGAGCAGGTGGTCCTGCATCGTCACCCGCACTGGAAGCGCCTCATCGGACCGGTACTGGCTCTGCTGGTGACGACGGCGCTGGCTACCTTCGCGGCCGCGGTGGTCAGCCGCACCGGCTGGGACCCGCGCGCCCGGCAGGTGGTGTCGGGGGTGATCGCGGCGATCTGGCTGGTTCTGGTCGGCTGGCTGACGCTGCGGCCGTTCTCGGCCTGGTTGACGACGCACTTCGTGATCACTGACCGCCGCGTGATGTATCGCCACGGCGTATTCAACCGGGCGGGTATCGATATGCCGATCGCACGAATCAACAGTGTCGAGTTCCGCCATGGCCTCGTCGACCGGATGATGCGCACCGGCACCCTGGTCATTGAATCGGCGTCGCAGGATCCGTTACAGTTCCACGACATTCCGCGGGTCGAGCAGGTGCACGCACTGCTCTATCACGAAGTTTTCGACACGCTGGATTCGGAAGAGTGGTGATCCGCATGAGCGGAGATCCGATCCTCGATCGCTTCGGTGATACCGCCGGCCGTCAAGACCGACTCCAGGGTGAGGTCCGGCTCGCGGCCCATCTCATCGGGGAAGACCCAGCGTCGTAGCGCCCAGAAGCGGAACGCCATCTGCAGCAGATTGCCGATCATGTAGGCGGAGACGAAGTCGGCGATGTTCTCGACGGTCAGTGACACGTTCGGCACCCGCAGGCCCAGCATGTAGCTGGAGACCCACAGCGGCGCCATGCTCAATAGCACACCCACGCCGCTGACCCCGAAGAACAGCAGGGCCTCATGGGAGCGTTCCCGGCCGCCGCGGTCCCGGAAGCTCCACTCCCGGTTGAGGATGTAGGAGGCGATCACCGCGACGATCCCGGAGATCACCTTGGCCGTGACCGGCTTGGGTTCCAGGATGGTCAATTTGAGGGTGTAGAAGATCACCGAGTCGATCATGAATGTCGTGGCGCCGACGATCGCGAACTTGATCAGTTCGTGGTGCTGTTCGGCGAAGGGCCGGATCGACCGGGGCAGCCGGGCGATCGTGGCATCGGCAAAAGACACGGGGCAAAGTCTACGGACAACGCGACAGCTTGCGTAGAGGTGCTGGTCACCGCTGTTAACCACCGGTTATGACACGATATTGAGCGTGCCGAAGGTTGCGATGGTGGGTGGCGGTCAGCTGGCCAGGATGACCCATCAGGCCGCGATCGCCCTCGGCCAGAGCCTGCGGGTGCTGGCGGCAGATCCCGATGACCCGGCTGCTCAGGTCAGCCCCGACGTGGTGGTCGGATCCCCTACCGATCTGGATGCGTTGCGGCAGACCGCAGTCGGCGCTGACGCGCTGACTTTCGACCACGAGCACGTACCGACGCACCTGCTGGACATCCTCGTCGCCGAGGGCGTCACCGTGCTGCCCGCACCCGAGGCGCTCGTCTTCGCTCAGGACAAGCTCGCGATGCGCCGGCGGCTGAGCGAACTCGGCCTGCCGGTGCCGCGCTTCGCCGCCGTCGAGACCGTCGGTGATGTCGACGCTTTCGCGGCCCTGGTCGATGCTCCGTTGGTGGTCAAGACGGTTCGCGGCGGCTACGACGGCCGCGGGGTGGTGTTGACCACCGATCTTGGTCATGCCCGCGAGGTCGTATCGGGATATCTGGCGCAGCAGGTGCCGGTGCTGGTGGAGGAGCGGGTCTTGATGCGCCGGGAGCTCTCGGCGTTGGTGGCCCGCTCGCCGCTGGGTCAGGGAGCCGCCTGGCCCGTAGTGGAAACCGTTCAGCAGGAAGGGATTTGCGTGACGGTGCTGGCGCCGGCGCCGGGACTGCCCGACCGGCTTGCCGTCGATGCCGAGCAGTTGGGTCTGCGGATCGCCCACGAACTCGGCGTGGTGGGAGTGCTCGCGGTCGAGCTTTTCGAGACCGTCGACGGCGCTCTGATGATCAACGAGTTGGCCATGCGCCCGCATAACTCGGGCCACTGGACCATGAACGGCTCGGTCACCAGCCAGTTCGAACAACACCTGCGGGCCGTGCTGGACTACCCCCTCGGCGACACCCGCGCGATCGCCCCGGCAACGGTGATGGCCAACGTGCTCGGCGCCGCGCAACAACCGGCGATGAGCATGGATGAGCGACTGCACCACCTGTTCGGCCGGATCCCGGATGCCCAGGTGCACCTCTACGGCAAGCAGGAACGCCCGGGCCGCAAGATCGGGCACGTGAACATTCTCGGTAATGATCCCGGGCCGGTGCGGGAGCGCGCCGAACGCGCGGCACACTGGTTATCGCACGCGGAATGGTCTGACGGATGGGACGGCGCACATGACTGAGCAAGCGCTAGTGGGGCTGATCATGGGCAGCGACAGCGATTGGCCGGTGATGTCGGCCGCCGCCGAAGCGCTCGCTGAATTCGACGTGCCGTTCGAGGTCGGCGTGGTGTCGGCGCACCGCACACCGGAGCGAATGCTGTCCTACGCCCGCGACGCGGCCGGTCGGGGTATCGCGGTGATCATCGCCGGCGCGGGCGGTGCGGCGCACCTACCCGGAATGGTCGCCTCGGCAACGGCACTGCCGGTCATCGGCGTCCCGGTACCACTGGCCACCCTCGACGGCCTGGACTCACTGCTGTCAATCGTCCAGATGCCGGCGGGTGTTCCGGTGGCAACCGTCTCCATCGGCGGGGGCCGCAACGCCGGGCTGTTGGCGGTGCGGATCCTGGGTGCGTCGGATCTAAGTCTGCGCACTCGGATTCAGAAGTTCCAGGACAGCCTCGAAGCCGACGTCATGGAGAAAGACCGTGCACTGCAACAGCGATTACTCGGTCAGTGAGCAACCGGGTAAATTAATGCCTGAAAACCTAGGAGGCTCCCGTGTCAGGTAATCCGTCGTTCGATGTGTTCCGGTTACCGGAGGAACACGAGGAGTTGCGGGCTGCGATCCGTGCGCTGGCCGAAAAAGAGATCGAGCCCTACGCCGCCGCGGTGGACGAAGAGGCACGCTTCCCGCAGGAGGCTCTTGATGCACTGAACGCGTCGGGCTTCAATGCGGTGCACGTGCCGGAGGACTTCGGTGGTCAGGGCGCGGACTCAGTGGCGGCCTGCATCGTCATTGAAGAGGTTGCCCGGGTCGATGCCTCGGCCTCGCTGATTCCCGCGGTCAACAAGCTGGGCACCATGGGTCTGATCCTGCGCGGCTCCGACGAGTTGAAGAAGAAGGTGCTGCCGGAGATCGCGGACGGAAAGATGGCGTCCTACGCGCTGTCGGAACGCGAGGCCGGCAGTGACGCCGCGTCCATGCGGACCCGCGCCAAAGCCGATGGCGACGACTGGATCCTCAACGGCTCGAAGTGCTGGATCACCAACGGCGGCAAGTCCGCCTGGTACACCGTGATGGCGGTGAGCGATCCAGACAAGGGCGCCAACGGTATCTCGGCCTTCATGGTTCACGAGGATGACGAGGGTTTCACCGTCGGTCCCAAGGAGCGCAAGCTCGGAATCAAGGGCTCGCCCACCACCGAGTTGTACTTCGAGAACTGCCGCATCCCCGGCGATCGCATCATCGGTGAGCCCGGAACGGGTTTCAAGACCGCACTGGCCACTCTCGACCACACCCGGCCCACCATCGGCGCGCAGGCGGTCGGCATCGCCCAGGGCGCACTGGATGCGGCCATCGCCTACACCAAAGATCGCAAGCAGTTCGGCCGTGCCGTCGCCGACAACCAGGGTGTGCAGTTCATGCTCGCCGATATGGCGATGAAGACCGAGGCGGCCCGGCTGATGGTGTACTCGGCCGCCGCGCGCGCCGAACGCGGTGAGCCCGATCTCGGCTTCATCTCCGCGGCATCGAAATGCTTCGCCTCCGATATCGCGATGGAGGTCACCACCGACGCTGTCCAGTTGTTCGGCGGCGCGGGGTACACGGTTGACTTCCCGGTGGAGCGGATGATGCGGGACGCCAAGATCACCCAAATCTACGAGGGCACCAACCAGATTCAGCGGGTTGTGATGTCACGCGCCCTGCTGCGCTAGTCCGCAGCAGGTCCGCAGCTAGTCCGCAGCAGGCCGCAGGTGGGTGATATCGCCCGCCGATACCGTCACAGTTTGTGCGCCGGTGTCGATCGAAAGCTGGCCGCTTTCGTCGAGATCGGTTGCTAACCCGACGATTTCGCGGTCGCCGGGTAGGCTTACCCGTACCCGGGTGCCGAGCGTCAGGCTTCTGCTGCGGTAGTCGGCGACAAGGGTGGCATCGGGTCCGCCTGCTGCTCGCCAGCGGTCAATCCGGCTCGTCAGTTCGGCCAGAACCGAACCCAGCAGTGCGCTGCGGTCGAGCATCGTCGAGCCGAGCAGCAACAGTGATGTGGCACGCGGATCAGGCGCCTCGTCGGCGGTCAGGGTCACATTGAGGCCCAGGCCCACCACGATCACCGGATCGGGTGCGGCTACCTCGGCCAGGATGCCGGCCAGTTTTTGCTCCCCGACGAGAACGTCATTGGGCCACTTGAGTTTTGCGTCCACGCCGGCGGTGGACCGGACGGCGTCGACCACCGCGACGCCGGTGAGCAGTGGTACCCATCCCCAGGCCGTCGTCGGTACGCCGGCTGCGCTGATTCCCACCGAGAGCGCGATCTGGGACCGCGGCGGTGTCGACCATGCGCGCCCGTTGCGGCCGCGGCCGGCACTCTGATGCTCGGCGATCAGCACCGCGCCGTCGATATCTTCACCCGCGGCGTGCCGTGCCAATAGGTCGGCATTGGTGGATCCGGTGGTCTCCACCACATCCAGGCGGTGCCACGGCCGGTCTGGGCCGACCAGATCGCGGCACACCGCCGTGACGTCCAGTCGGGCCCGGGTGCTGCTCATGGCTGAAAGCCTATGACCATCGGCCATAGGCTAGATTGGCGCCTTGTGAATACCTCTGACATTCTGCGCCGCTCCGCCACCGTGCTCAGCGCGCTGTCCATCGCCGGTCTTGCCCTTCCCGGAGTCGCGGCCGCCGACGATCCCAACGCGGTTCCGCCCGCACTGCTGAACACGCAGTGCTCGCTGGACCAGCTGATGGCCGCCACCAAGGTGGTCGACCCGATCGCCTATGGCGCGATCGTGGAGAAGTACAACTCCGAGCCCAAGTGGATCCAGGGTGGCGTGATCTACCACTTCAACCTGCTGCTGCAGAAGCCTGCGCCGGAGCGTCAGGCCGAGGTGGACCAACTGGGCAACGTCTTCCCGGTCTACATGGATCTGTTCCGCACCCAGGACGCTGCTGCCAACGACGTCGCGGCCACGTGCCCGAGCTTCCCGGCCGAAGACCCGTCGGTGTGGAATCTGGCTCCGTAAGACTCAGTCCAGCGTTCGGGTGACCTTCTCGGTCACCCGGCGCCGGTCGAGCAGTGCGGTGTCGGGGTTGGCCACCTGAACCAGTGACGCCCCCGCGGCGAACACCGCCAGCAGGTTGTCGACGATCTGAAGCGGGGTCGACCACGGCTGTGATGACATGACCCGATCGGAAGCGGTCAGCCCGCGCTCCTGGGCACCTCGCTGCGCTGCGTCGAGCACCGCGTCGACCGATCGGCCGTCGAGCGCCGGGCCGGGGGAGCGTTCCGGTGTCACCTGATCGCCGTGCACCCGCACCGCGGTGGCGTAGTCGGTGACACCTACCGGCAGGCCGCCGGCCGGCTTGCCGAACGGGTCCAGCGAGAGCACCGCCACCTCGCCGCCGGCTGCGACGTCATCGGCCTCGGCCAGACGGTCTCCTGTGCACAACGCGATATCAGCCAGTCCGGTGCAGACCACCTCCGCGCCGATCCACCACACGCCGAGCAGCACCGCCGTGGTCTGCCAGTGCGCCGGCAGCAGCACCGCAACCCTGCTGCCGGGCCCGGCGCCCAGTTCGTCGCGCAACAGGTTGGCGGTCTTGGCCGCCCAGTTCGCGAGCGTCACGGTCGATAGTTCGATCCGTTCACCGCTTGAGTCGTCATAGAAGGTGATGCGCGGACCCATCGGGTTGACCGAGAGCAGTGGATCAAGGAGTGCGTCAGTCAGATTCGTCATCAGTTGACGCACTGGGGGTCATTGGACCCCGCGGTGATGACCGGCGACGGCGGCGGCGTCGCGTCGGTGGAGGCGGTCCCGGTATCCGAGGACTCCTGGGCCACGATCGCCGCGGTCGGCAGCGTGCCGTCGAGGCCGGACCCCGGTCCGGCGTAGTCGTCGGCCAGCACCACCCGCACTGTTCCGGGCGGGATCGCCGCATCGGCCACGATGGGCAGCCCGCCAAGGTCCTTGGCGACCGCCTGGGCGCCGAGGTCATCGGCGCTGGCAGCCTGGACCTGGCTTTCGCTGACCTTCGACCTATCGTTGTTGCCGATGGCGCCGACGGCGAATCCGACGGCGGTGAGTCGGTCCGACACCGCGCCCGCGAGTCCGTTGATGTCGGTGTCGTTGACGACATCCGCTGTGGTCTGGCCGGGGGAGTAGGCGATCTGCTGGGTCTTGCCCTGTGCCTGATCCTCCAGCAGTCCGGTCACCCACTCCTTGACCTGCGCCGGGTCCACCCGCACCACCGAATGCAGGCCGTCATCGCTCCAGCCGTCCTCGGCGAGGATCGGGATGGTCGCGAAGGCAACGTTGCCGCCGGCCAGTTTCTGCACCTGCTTGAGGAAGTCCATGACGTCCCAGCCCGACGAGATCACCACCGAGCGTTGGATGGCATTCTGCAGATTGCTCAAAGTGGCGGGACTGCTCAACGTTTTTCCCGAAATCACCTGGTGGGCAAGGGAAGCCATCACCACCTGCTGGCGTATCACCCGGTCGAGATCACCGCGGGGCAAGTCGTGACGCTGCCGGACGAAGCTGAGCGCCTGTGGGCCGTCGAGTCGCTGCCAACCAGCGGGGAAGTCGGCGCCGGAAAGCGGTTCGTAGACAGGTTCTTTCAGGCACACCTCGACACCGCCGAGGGCGTCGGTGATCAGCGAAAAGCCCAGGAGTCCGATCTCGGCGTAGTGATCCACCGTGACGCCGGTGAGGCCGGCGACGGTTTTGATGAGAGTGTTGCGGCCGGCCTCGACCGCTTGCGGCTCGGCCTCGGCCGGATCCATGCCCCGGTTCTCGACAAGTTCCTTCATTCGGTCCAGCTTGACCTGACCGTAGACACCGTTGATCTTGGTTTTACCCAGTCCCGGTGCCTCCACGTAGGAGTCGCGCGGGATGGAGATCGCGGTGGCCGACCGGCCGTTGTTGGGAATGCGAACCAGGATGATGGTGTCGGTGTTGGTGGCGTCATCTGCGCCGCCGGCGTGCAACTGGGCGAGTTCGTCTTCCGACAGCGGGTTGCCGTGGGCGTCGGTGCGGCTGTCCATACCGACCAACATGATGTCCAGCGCCCCGTCATCGCGGCTGCCCCCGAGCATGGCGGCGGTGAAGTGGAAGATGCCGCTCTCGAAGGAACGGACCGAGCCCCACGCCACACCGGTGCCGACCATGATCATCACGGCCATGACTGCCAGGATCGTGCGCCCCAACGGCCGAGCCCGTGTCACTGCCGTCACTTCCGTCTCACCTGGCACCTGCCCAGGTTACTGGCGATCAGGGCGCTTGCCCGGTAGCCGAAACCGGCGTGCCAGACTCCTAGGCGTGGCAACGAGCATCGTCATCACCGGCGCGGGAGGCCAAGTCGGTGGCTTTCTCGCTGGTGAGGCGGCCTGCCGTGGTTACGATGTGCGGGCTCTGACGCGCCGGGATTTCGATATCACCGACCCAACTGCTGCCGAACGCCACATCGGTGCCGGTGACGTCGTGGTCAATTGCGCGGCCCTGAGCGATGTCGACGCGGCCGAGACCGATCCGCAGGCAGCGCACCTGATCAACGCGGTCGGCCCGGGCAACCTCGCGGCCACCTGCGCTCGGGCCGGAGCCCGCCTGGTGCACCTGTCGACGGACTACGTCTTCAGCGGAAACCAGCGCCGTCCGTATGAAATCACCGATGCCACCGGACCGCTGAGCGTGTACGGGCGCACCAAACTTGACGGTGAACACGCGGTGCTGGCCGCACTGCCCGGCGCGCACGTGGTTCGCACCTCCTGGGTCTACACCGGTGGCGACGGAACCGACTTCGTCGCCGTCATGCGCAGATTGGCGGCGACCGACCGCAGCATTGACGTGGTCGATGATCAGACCGGGGTGCCCACCTACGTCGGTGATTTGGTCACCGCCTTGCTCGAGGTGGTCGCCGGCAACATCCGGTCACCGATCCTGCATGCCGCCAATGATGGCGCGGTAAGCCGATTCGGGCAGGCTCAGGCGGTGTTCGCAGAACTCGGCGCCGATCCGGATCGGGTGCGGCCGGTCGCCACCGCGGCGGTTCCCCGGCCGGCGCACCGCCCGACGTACTCGGTGCTGTCGATGGCGGACTCCACCCGCGCGGGGCTAACCGCATTGCGTCCATGGCGGCGTGCGTTGACCGACGCGCTTGCGGTACCACGGGCCGACGGACCGATAGCCTCGACGCAATGACCGTTGAGCCCGCCCTGACCGTGGTCACGGTGACCTACTCGCCGGGCTCGCATCTCGACCGTTTCCTGTCATCGCTGACGGTGGCCACCGACCGACCGCTGACAGTGGTGATGGCCGACAACGGTTCCACCGACGGGACACCCGAGGAGGCCCTCGAGCGTTATCCCCACACCCGACTGCTGCGCACCGGCGGCAACCTGGGCTACGGCACGGCCATCAACCGCGCGGTGGCGACGGTGCCGAGCGATGAGGAGTTCGTTCTGATAGCCAATCCCGACGTGGTGTGGGGGCCGGGCAGTATCGACGCGCTGATCCAGGCCGCCGGCCGCTGGCCCCGTGCCGCCACGTTCGGTCCGTTGATTCGGGACCCCGACGGTTCGGTCTATCCCTCCGCCCGTCACCTCCCCAGCCTGGTCCGGGGTGGGATGCATGCCGTGGTCGGCTTCGCCTGGAAGGCCAATCCGTGGTCGAAGGCCTATCGCCAGGAGCACATGGAACCCAGTGAACGACCGGTGGGCTGGATGTCCGGTTCCTGCCTGCTGGTGCGTCGCTCGGCGTTCGATGCGATCGGTGGTTTCGATGAGCGCTATTTCATGTACATGGAGGATGTCGATCTCGGCGACCGTCTGGGCAGAGCCGGCTGGGCCAACATCTATGTGCCGGATTCGGAGATCCTGCACGACAAAGGTCACTCGACCGGCCGGGAACCGGGCCGCAACCTGCGCGCACATCATGACAGCACCTATCTATATCTGTCTGACCGTCACGACCGCCGGTGGCAGGCGCCGCTGCGGTGGACGATAAGGGGCGCACTCGGGGTGCGGGCGCACGCAGCGGTGCGCAAGTCGCGCCGGGAGTTGGCGAAGGGTAGGCGATGAGGGGTGTGAATCCGGCGGCGGTCGACGCCGTCATTTTGGTCGGCGGCAAGGGCACCCGACTGCGGCCGCTGACCCTTGCGTTACCCAAGCCCATGCTGCCGACCGCCGGACTGCCGTTTCTGACCCACCTTTTGTCGCGGATCGCCGAGGCCGGTATCGACCATGTGATCCTCGGAACGTCCTACCAGCCAGGCACTTTCGAGGCCGAGTTCGGTGACGGCTCGACGCTCGGCCTGCAGATGGAGTACGTGACCGAGGAGGAGCCGCTCGGAACCGGTGGTGGTATCGCCAACGTCGCGCCGATGCTGCGCAACGACACCGTGATGGTGTTCAACGGTGATGTGCTGTCCGGGGTGGATCTTGGCGCGATGCTGAACACTCATCACGACCGCGACGCGGATGTCACGTTGCATCTGGTCCGGGTCAGTGACTCGCGTGCGTTCGGATCTGTCCCCACCGACGCCGAGGGAAACGTCCTGGCATTCCTGGAGAAGACCGAGGATCCGCCGACCGACCAGATCAACGCTGGCTGTTACATCTTCAAGCGAGGAATCGTCGACCGCATCCCGCGTGGTCGGAACGTATCGGTGGAACGTGAGGTTTTCCCCGGCCTGCTGGCCGCCGGGGCCAAGGTGTGCGGATTCGTCGACTCCGGCTACTGGCGCGATATGGGTACGCCGGAGGATTTCGTCCACGGCTCGGCCGACCTGGTTCGCGGTATCGCACCGTCGCCGGCGCTGGGCGGTCGACGCGGCGAGAGCCTGGTGCACGACGACGCCACGGTGGCCCCCGGTGCGGTGCTCATCGGCGGCACCGTGGTTGGTCGTGGTGCTGAGATCGGGCCCGGGGTGCGCCTGGACGGTGCGGTGATTTTCGACGGTGCCACCGTGGCGGCCGGTGCGGTAGTCGAACGCTCCATCATCGGGTTCGGCGCGCGGATCGGACCGGGCTCGCTCATCCGGGACGGAGTGATCGGTGACGGCGCCGACATCGGAGCGCGATGCGAATTGTTGCGCGGGGCACGGGTCTGGCCCGGGGTGATCATTCCGGATTGCGGAGTCCGCTACTCCAGCGACGTCTAGCGGCATCGATCAGACGCATCAGACTGGCGTCGACACCGTCCGGCAGTTCCTCGATCGGCCACCATTGCAGATCCAGTGATTCATTGCTGATAGCGATCGCGGCACCGGCCGGTGCGGGCGCGATGAACTGCAGGTCGAGGTGGCGGGTCGGCACCCCCAGCGAGCAGGTCACCGGATGTACGTGGATGGCCGCCAGGTCTTTGTCCAATCGGAGGCCTTCGATACCTGACTCCTCAGTGGCCTCCCGTAGAGCGGCGCCGAGGATGTCGGCGTCGGTGTCCTCGCAGTGTCCGCCGAGTTGGAGCCAACGCCCGAACCTCGGATGCAATGTCAGCAGTACTTTCTCGCCCGCGTCGTCGACGACCAGTGTTGACGCGGTGATATGGCCGGCAGCACACGAACGCTGACAGCTGTCGGGCCGGGCTTCGAGGAAGGCCAGCAGCGCATGGCGCATCGAGTCCTGATCGGAGTCGGGTGCCTGCCAGTGCGTCAGCATCGCGATCGCCGACTCCCGCACGCTCACCGGCGGATCATTTGGTCACCGGCCGGTCGGGGATCGCGGGGTACCGGCGGGTCGCTGCCGTAGCCGATCGCGACCGCTCCCAATGGCTGCCAGTCGGGCGGCAGATCCAGGACTGCGCGCACCACATCCGGGGCGAAGATCGTCGATCCGATCCAGCAGCTGCCCACCCCCCGGACGGCCAGCGCGACGAGCAGGCCCTGTACGGCCGCGCCGACCGCGACGGTGAACATGGTGTGCTCCGCCGCGGTTCGCACCGGATCGGGATAGTGATGCGCGCCCTCGGGCACCAGGAACGGGATGACGACCTCGGGTGCGTCATAGAGGATCTGGCCGCGACTCACCCGCCGCTCGATCGAGTCGGCCGATTTGGCGTCGGCGGCCAGGTCGGCACGCCAGGCCTGTTTCATCTGATCCAGCAGTTCGATTCGCCGACCGTGGTCGGCCAGCCAGACGAAGCGGACCGGGCGGGTGTGATGCGGAGCCGGCGCGGTGAGCGCCTCGGCGACGGCGGCCTCGATCACATTCGGCTCTACCGGCCGGGCGGCGAAGCTGCGCACCGAGCGGCGCAACAGTTGCGCTTGGCGTCGCCCGAGTTCGATCGACTCAGCGGTGCCGAGCCAGAACAGGTCGTCCTCACCGCCGCGTACCAGTCGCGCGGCGTCCGACCCGTCATCGGTTACGGCCAGGCCTCGCACCACAGCGACCGGCACCGCGTTCAGCTTGCCCTTCACCAGGTCGGCCGCAGCGGCGATCTCGTCGGCGACGGCGACTTCGGTGACCACGAGTTCATTGCCGTGGCTGTCGAAGGCTCCGGCGTAGCCGTGCAGCACCGGCACACCAGCCGAACCGATAGCGGCATCGGTCTGCCCGTTGCGCCAGGCGCGGCCCATCGTGTCGGTGATGACCACCCCGACGTCGACTCCGGGCCGCTCGCGCAGGGCGGCACGTAGGTGTTTCGCGCTGGCGTCCGGGTCCAGGGGCAGTAGCGCCAATTCCGTTGTGGCGACGTTGGATCCGTCGACTCCGGCGGCAGCCTGGACAAGACCCTGGCGGTTCTCGGTGATCCAGGTGCGGCCTTTGCGCGCCAGGACGCGGACTGTCTCCTGGTCAATCAGCTTGCGGCGCAATGCGTCCCGTTCCTCGGCGTCGGCGGGAGCGGCGACGATACGCCCCTCGCACTTGGACACCACCTTGCTGGTGACGACGACGACGTCGCCGTCGCGCAGCCACGGTGCCGCCGCGGCGATCGCGGCGCCGAGATCGTCACCGGGCCGGAACTCGCCAAGCCCGGTGACGGGCAGGATCTCGATGGCTGCGGCGGTTCCATGGTCGCTATGGCCGGGGTCAATCGGGCCGGGGTCAATCGGGCCGGCCGGCGGCGCCGTCACAACGTCACTCCGGCCAGTTCCAGCCCGGCCCGGACCATCTCGGCGGTGGCCTGCGGTGCGGACATCAGCAGGGGAATCGATTTCACCGTCACACCGGGCACATCGGCATAGTCCTGATCGCCCACGAGCCAGTAATCCAGCAGCCCGGTTCCCGAGCGTGCGCCGAAGTGCCGGCCCACCGCCTCCGAACTGGTCCCGACCCCGATCACGGTCAGGCAGTCGTCGGCCATGCCGCGCAACGGCTTTCCCGCGATGATCGGCGAATAGCCGATCACCGGGGCATCCGTGGAGCGCAGCGCTCCGCGGATACCGGGGATGGCAAGGGTCGCGCCGATGCTGACAACAGGATTGGACGGAGCCAGCATCACCACGTCAGCGCCGGTGATCGACTCCACGACTCCCGGCCCGGCAACGGCTTTCTCGGACCCGACGAAGGCGAAGCTGTGCGTGGGTATCCGGGCGCGGTAGCGCACCCACCACTCCTGAAAGTGGATCGCCCTTCGATCCCCGGTATCCGGATCGGTGACTACGACATGGGTTTCGCACCTGTCGTCACTGGCGGGCAGAAGTGTGGCTCCGGGCGACCAGCGTGCGCACAGTGCCTCGGTCACCGCGGACAGCGGGTATCCCGCGCGCAGCATCTGGCTGCGCACCAGATGGGTGGCGAGATCGCGGTCGCCGAGCCCGAACCAGTCCGGTTGCACGCCGTAGGCGGCCAGTTCCTCTTTGGCATGCCAGGTTTCATCGCGGTGGCCCCATCCCCGTTCCGGATCGATGCCACCACCGAGGGTGTACATGCAGGTATCGAGGTCCGGGCAGATGCGCACACCGAACATCCATGCATCGTCACCGACGTTCACCACCGCGGTCAGTTGGTGCTCACGTTCGGTGCGGGCCCCGGACGACTGGCCTTCGGGGTGGCTGTCGAACGGCATGTTGAATTGGCCCAAGCCCAGCAGTCGCTGCACGCCGAGCAGAAACCTGGCACCCCCGATTCCCCCGACGAGAACGGTGATCTTCACACCGACCGACACTAGGCGGTCGGCGTGAACGGGGTTACGCGTGTGTCACTTCACAGACACGCTGCGGTGTCGACACGCCGGAAATGGATAGGAAAGTGGTAAAGAATTTGGCCGAATGTCTTGACCGGGGCACTGCGGCACTGTCTAATCACATCAGTGTCATTTCCCGGTCGACCTGCCGGTTTCGGTGTGGCAGACCGTGATTCGACCACATGTTCGAATAAACCGAATTGACACGAAACGAATCATGTAAGGAGGGGTGAATATGCCCTACGACCAAATTATCGGAAATCAATTACTCGGTGCATTAGGCGAACCGCGCATCGGTACCGGATCGGCTTTCATCGGAACACCCTCGGTGCGCGCTCATTTGAGTTTGGTGCCGGACCCGATGGAACTGGCTTCGGCGTCCGACGATGAAGACCAGTGGCAGGAACGCGCGCTGTGCGCACAGACCGATCCCGAGGCTTTCTTCCCCGAGAAGGGCGGCTCCACTCGCGAGGCCAAGCGCATCTGCCTGGGGTGCGAGGTGAAGGATTCATGTCTCGAGTACGCCCTTGCCAATGATGAGCGCTTCGGCATCTGGGGTGGACTTTCCGAACGGGAGCGCCGGCGCCTCAAGCGCGGCATCGTCTAGTCCTCGTCGATGCCGGGGTCGATAACGGAGGGCTCGACCCCCAGGTAGGTGGCCACCTGCGCCACCAGGATTTCATGGAGTAAATCAGTCAGATCGATCGAATCTTTTGCGCGACGCTCGATTGGTTTGCGGAACAACACTATTCGCGCGCGAGTGCTATCACCGCGAACATCAACCCCGGCCGGGATCAGCCGCGCTAAGGCGATCGGCCCATCCGCCACCACCTCCGGCGGCCACTGCACACTGTCAGGGTCCTTGGGAGCGATGCGGGGGATCTCGTCGACCGCGACGTCCAGTCCGGCCAGCCGCTGCTGCCAGTGCCGCTCGATCGGTTCATAGGCCTCGAGCACCGCCATGTCGAACCTCTCGGCGCGACTGCGCCAGCCCGGAACCGACTGCGGCAGCAATGGGCCGCGCATCTCGCGCCCACGGCGTGAGTCGCCCCGGGCCCCACCTCCACGCCGGGAACTGCGGGAATCGGCCACGGGTTCAGATCGTAACGGTTGTACATCAGCGTCGCCGTAGTCGCGCGTGTCCGGCACCGCCCCGGATTTCACCGCGATAGCCTCGCGAACGTGAATGTTCCCCGTCGATGCAGTCGGCCCGGGTGCCCCCAGTACGGGGTGGCAACGCTGACCTTCGTCTACTCCGACTCGACCGCCGTCGTGGGACCGCTGGCTATTGCCCGCGAGCCGCACTCCTGGGACCTGTGTGTCGGGCATGCCAGCCGGATCACCGCCCCACTCGGCTGGGAGCTGATGCGGCACGCCGCACCGCTGGCGATGAACCCCGATGAAGACGACCTCGTGGCGCTGGCCGACGCAGTGCGAGAGGGTCGGGTCGCGTGCGCGCCACAGTTGCCCGGGTTCTCCGATCCGCCCGGCGGTGCGCATGCCACCGCCTCAGGCCCCGGTGTCTCCTCAGCCACTCACCGACCGGGTTCCGCGGGCCGTCGACGTGGACACCTGCGGGTTCTCCCGGACCCCACGGACTGACGAGCGGCTAGGCTGGCGGGGGCAATAATCCCTTCGCCCCAGGA
>NZ_JAEMSG010000153.1 GCF_016462945.1 Mycolicibacterium sp.
CAGTTGAATACGATATCGACGCCGAGGTCCTCGCAGCGGCGCACGGCATCGCGACCTGGGCGCACTCTCGGCGGGGAGAGCTACTCGCCGGCGATGAACTCCTCAAGCTGGGCCCGGGCGATATCGTCGGGCAGTTGCTTCGGGGGGCTCTTCATCAGGTAGGCTGAAGCGGCGACCACCGGGCCACCGATGCCGCGGTCCTTGGCGACCTTGGCCGCACGCACCGCGTCGATGATGACGCCGGCGGAGTTTGGCGAGTCCCACACCTCAAGTTTGTACTCGAGGTTGAGCGGAACGTCACCGAAGGCACGGCCCTCGAGTCGCACGTAGGCCCACTTGCGGTCGTCGAGCCAGCCGACGTGATCGGACGGTCCGATGTGGACGTCCTTGGCATTGAATTCCTTCTGCAGGTTGGAGGTGACGGCCTGGGTCTTGGAGATCTTCTTCGACTCCAACCGTGAACGCTCCAGCATATTCAGGAAGTCCATGTTGCCGCCGACGTTCAGCTGCATGGTGCGATCGAGTTGAACGCCACGGTCCTCGAATAGTTTGGCCATCACCCGGTGGGTGATGGTGGCACCGACCTGGCTCTTGATGTCATCTCCGATGATCGGCACGCCCGCGTCGGCGAACTTCTTGGCCCACACCGGATCAGAGGCGATGAATACCGGCAGTGCGTTGACGAACGCCACACCGGCGTCGATCGCGCACTGGGCGTAGAACTTGTCGGCCTCCTCCGAACCTACCGGCAGATAGGACACCATCACGTCAACCTTGTTGTCCCTGAGTACTTTCACCACATCAACCGGCTGCTCGTCGGAGAGCTCGATGGTCTCGGCGTAGTACTTGCCGATACCATCCAGCGTCGGTCCGCGGCGCACGACCACATTGGATGGCGGCACGTCGGCGATCTTGATGGTGTTGTTCTCGGAGGCGAAGATGGCCTCGGAGAGGTCGAAGCCCACCTTTTTGGCATCGACGTCGAATGCGGCGACGAATTTCACGTCGCGAACGTGGTAGGCGCCGAGCATCACATGCATCAGGCCGGGGACCGCCGAGTTCGGATCTGCGTCCCTGTAGTACTCCACGCCCTGAACCAGTGAGGACGCGCAGTTACCGACACCGACGATGGCGACGCGCACATCCGTCGACACTCCCCGCGCGTTGTGCTGAGTCATGGAGGTTCTCCTTCGTGTACTTCTGTTTAACGGGTTTTACTTCAACCTTGTTCGGAGTGGCTTTGGGCCACCCGTTCCGCGGCGATCAGTTCGTTGAGCCAGGTGACTTCCCGCTCGCTGGACTCAAGGCCCAACTGATGCAGTTGACGGGTGTAGCGATCCAATGAGTTACTCGCCCGCGCGATGGCATCGCGCAGACCCTCGCGGCGTTCCTCCACCTGACGGCGACGGCCCTCGAGGATTCGCATCCGGGCCGAGGCGGGTGTCCGATTGAAGAACGCCAGATGCACGCCGAAGCCGTCGTCGGTGTAGTTCTGCGGGCCGGTATCCGCCACCAACTCGGTGAACCGCTGCCGGCCGGACTCGGTGAGTTGGTAGACACGACGGGCGCGCCGCAACATCGCGGTGCCCTCGGGGGCCGCGTCCTCGGCGATCAAGCCGTCGGTCTGCATCCGGCGTAGCGCCGGGTAGAGCGAACCGTAGGAGAACGCCCGGAAGGCTCCCAGCAGTCCGGTCAGCCTCTTGCGCAACTCGTAGCCATGCATCGGGGACTCGAGCAGAAGCCCCAGGATCGCGAGTTCCAGCATCGAGTCACCTCCCCGCGCGCTGGCATTAGGGTTTTACAACGTCTCGGGTAATAGTATCGGGGCGATATATTCGTCGCCAATTCGGGGTGCCCAGAGTCGTCGGAGCTGCAGAAACCCGTTTACGGGCCATTGATCCGCTTGGCCGAGCCGTCCGCGTTGAACTCGATGGAGCCGCCGCGGTAGTAGTAGTAGTAACGCCGCTGTAGTGGCGGAAGTTGTACGGGCGCATTGGCTGTCTGCAGATCGCTCACCAGCGAGTGCAATTCCCCGAGTGTGGCGCCGTTCGTCGCGGTCTTGACCCGCTCAGGGTGCTCCGTCATCGAGAGCCGGCCGTCGGATAGCGCGGTGTCGAGAATCTGGCAGGTGTCGGAGCGGTCGCACATCCGCGTCCCGGGCACCGACGTACTCTGGTCAGCGTGCGATTGCAGCGACAGGTGGTGGACTACGCGCTTCGGCGCCGTTCCCTGTTGGCTGAGGTGTACTCCGGTCGCACCGGTGTCACCGAAGTCTGTGATGCCCACCCCTACCTGCTGCGTGCTGCCAAGTTCCACGGGAAGCTCAGCTCGGTGATGTGTCCCATCTGCCGTAAGGAACAACTCACCCTGGTTTCGTGGGTTTTCGGCGACCACCTGGGTGCTGTCTCCGGGTCTGCACGAAGCGCCGAGGAGTTGGTCCTGCTGACGACCCGGTTCGATGAGTTCTCCGTACACGTGGTGGAGGTATGTCGGACCTGCAGTTGGAATCACCTCGTGAAGTCGTACATGCTCGGTACGCCCCGCGCCGCCAAGGGCTCGCCAGGTGCCCGGACTGCGCGTCGTACGGGCGCGCGCACGGCCAGTGAATAGCGACGAGGGCCAGGACCGCTCGGCCCCCGGACCGCGGCACAGGACTGAAGGTCGCGAGCCGACGCCTGAGTGGGTAGACGGCGGGCGCACTGTCCGCCAGCCGATTCCAGCCGAAGAGCATCGGACCGCTGCGATGCCCGCGCGGCCCGATGCCGCCACACCCGCGGCGCAGCGCGACCAGGTTCAGGCGGTCAAGGCGGCACTCGACCGACCCACGGTAAAGCCGGGGACACGACGGCCGGTGCCACCCGCAGGGCCGCCCCCGGCGCCGCCCGCCAAGCCGTCGGGCGGTGGTGCTCAGGAGACGCCCGCGTACCTGCGATGGCTGCAGCGGTTCACCGGCTGGAGTGTGCGCCGCTGGCTGGCCGCCGCCGCCGCCGTCTTCGTCGTCCTGCCGCTGCTCACTTTTGGTATGGCGTATGTGATCGTGGCGGTGCCCAAGCCGGGTGACATCCGCACCAACCAGGTCTCCACGATCCTGGCAAGCGACGGTTCCGAGTTAGCGAAAATCGTTCCGCCCGAAGGCAACCGGGTCGACGTTGATATCACTCAGGTGCCGGTGCACGTCCGAAACGCTGTGATGGCCGCCGAGGACCGCGACTTCTACACCAACCCGGGCTTCTCGGTCTCCGGCTTCGCCCGAGCAGCGCGCAACAACCTGTTCGGCCGTGACATTCAGGGCGGCTCGACGATCACGCAACAGTACGTCAAGAACGCACTCGTCGGCGATCAACGGTCCGGTATCGGCGGCCTGATCCGCAAAGCCAAGGAGTTGGTCATCTCGACCAAGATGAGCCAGCAGTGGTCCAAAGACGAAGTGCTGCAGGCATATCTGAACATCATCTATTTCGGGCGCAGCGCCTACGGGATCTCGGCGGCATCGAAGGCATACTTCGACAAAACGGTCGATCAGCTGACCATCTCAGAGGGCGCGTTGCTGGCCGCACTCATCCAGCGACCCTCGACACTTGATCCCGCGGTGGACCCCGACGGTGCACTGGCCCGGTGGAACTGGGTCCTCGATGGCATGGTGACCATCGGCGCGCTGTCACAAGAGGAACGTGACCAACAGGTGTTCCCGGAGACCGTCGCGCCCGACAAGGCCAAGACCGAAAATCTGACCACCGGCTCCAACGGCCTGATCGAGCGCCAGGTCACCAAGGAACTCCTCGATCTGTTCAACATCAACCAGGACACGCTGAACACCCAGGGCCTGCAGATCACCACAACGATCGACTCACAGGCCCAGCAGGCCGCCGAGAATGCCGTTGCCAATTACCTGGACGGTCAGCTGCCCGATATGCGTTCGGCGGTGGTATCCATCGACCCGCGCACCGGCGGGGTGAAGGCGTATTACGGTGGCTCGGATGCGGCGGGCTTCGACTTCGCCCAGGCCGGTCTGCCCACCGGTTCGTCGTTCAAGGTGTTCGCTCTGGTCGCCGCGCTCGAGCAGGGCATGGGTCTGGGTTATCAGGTCGACAGCGCGCCGCTGAAGGTCGACGACAAGCTGACCATCAACAACTCCGAGGGCGAAAGTTGCGGCACCTGCAATATCGCCGAAGCGCTCAAGCGCTCGCTGAACACCGTCTACTACCGACTGATGCTGAAGCTGAAGAACGGGCCGGTCGATGTGGCTGACGCCGCGCACCGGGCGGGCGTTGCGGAAAGCTTCCCCGGCGTGGAACACACCCTCTCCGAGGATGGACTGGGCGGCCCTCCGGGGGCTGGTGTTGTGCTGGGCAAGTACGAGACCCGGGTCATCGACATGGCCTCGGCCTACGCCACGATTGCCGCCTCCGGTATCTACCACCGCCCGCACTTCGTGGAAAAGGTGGTCAACGCCGGGGGGGAGGTGCTGTTCGACGCCGCCACCGAAGACACCACCGGTGAGCGTCGCATCGAGAAGCCCGTTGCCGACAATGTCATCGCCGCCATGCAGCCGATCCCCGGCTGGTCCAATGGCCACACCCTGGCCGGCGGCCGAACCGCTGCGGCCAAGACCGGAACACACCAACTCGGCGATACCGGCGCCAACCGAGATGCCTGGATGGTCGGCTTCACCCCGTCGCTGTCGACGGCGGTGTGGGTGGGCACCGTCAAAGGTGACCAGCCGCTGGTCAACAGTTGGGGCGGATCGGTCTATGGATCCGGGCTTCCCGCCGACATCTGGAAGGCCACCATGGACGGCGCCTTGAAGGGCACCGACTTCGAGTCCTTCCCCACACCCGCCGAGGTGGGCGGCTATGCCGGTGTGCCGGCCCCGCCGCCTGAGCCGGTGCGCCCGAGCCCACCACCGAATGAGGGCCCCGGCGGAGTACCGCTGGACCCCGCAGCGCCGCCACCACCAACGGGTTTTGAAATACTGCCGGGGATCACCATTCCCTTTCCGCCGCCGGGCAATCCACCGCCACCGCTCGGCGATCAGCCGCCGCCGCCCGAGCCGGCCCCCGC